>JAFUTK010000051.1 GCA_017471405.1 Ruminococcus sp. | reverse complement strand
GAATTTGCGGGGCACGCCCCCGCGGCGAATTCACGCTGCGCTCCCGTTGGTCGCTTGGGTGTGTACGGGAGTGTAGTCTGCGCACCGCGACCGGAGTTTGTTCGTGCTGTGACCGCAGGTGCTCGCATTCCACAAGGTGTGATGTGCGGCGCATTTTCAAGTCTTAGCATTCGCCAATTAAACGCTCAAAGCCCTTTCCATAGAGTACTGCCTACGGTCTCTCTCGTTCATTACCTTAATCTGCCCGCAGACCTTTTAGTGCCCGAATGGGCATAGCCACCTTCAAAAGAGGGACGGATAGGGGAAAATAAGGAAAGGGGTGCGCGAGGGGGAAACCTAAAGAGGGGGGAATACCTATGTCTCGCGCCAGCGAGACATTGCCCTCATTTTACGTAGTTTTCTGGCGTTCCCCTCTCTTTTGGTTTCCCCCTCGCATCGGAGCGCAATGGTCACATTACAGACTAGTGCAGAGAAATGAGAAAATGGGCGTTATTCATTGGGCGCCCGCACAAATTCTGATTTATCTTATCACCAGCATAAAATCAAAAGCCTTTATGTTTATTTTATCACGCCAAAGCCGGATAGTCAATGCAGAACGCGGACTTGTGTTTACCATAAATTGCTGAAAAGAAACATCTCACGAATTTATTTTTACAAAAAGGTTGCATTTTCTTCCATAATATGTTATAATTAGTCAGCGAAATTAATAATCACAAAAGGGGGTCAAATCAATGGGATTTTTATCAAAGCTATTCGGCAAGGATGCCGACAAACTTGAAAAAGCGGTAGGCGACCTTTTCGGTGAGCTCAAGGGCAAGGACGGCAGCTTCCCCGCATCCACTGCGGAGGATTTCGAGAAGCCCGCAGCATCATCTGCACCTGCACCCGCAGCGGCACCTGCTCCGGCAGCAGGACCCTCGGGACTTTCCTGGGGCGATCAGATGCCCGCAGAGGAAAACCAGTTCAATTCCGGTTTATCCTATCTGGAGTATTTCAGCAGGATATTTAAGGAGAACTTCCCTGAGTATAATGTGGAGATGGAGATGACCGGCACCTCCGGCACAGGCAGAGAGGTGTTCACCTTCACCTCCGGCGGCAGCGTAGCTCTTAAGGTGGAGCTGCTCTCCCAGCAAAGCGGCGCCTATAAGGTTCGCCGCGACTGCGCAAAGAACGGCACGCCCTATCTGCGCTATTACTACGATCACCATGGCTGGTGGAACACCAAGTCCTATGTGATAGAGCGCACCCGCAAGGCTCTCGGAGCATAAGCGGGAGCGCGGCCGAGGAGCAGAAAGCTAACGCCTCGCGCCTGCGGCGGACCCGGCACCGGACTTTTACAATGCTTCGCAGGCAGCTGTCCGATGTACGGCCCTGTACGTCCATGAATTTTCATGGCTTTAATGCCTTAGCTTTCTGCTCTTTTTTGCCGTGTAAAAGTAAAACCGCATAAGAAAGGGATAAATTATGTCCTTGCTTGATATGCTCTCCGATGCTGAATGCTGGGAGAGCTTTTATTGCTATAAGACCACGCTTATATCCTCTAAAAGCTTTGAGCGCCACCTGCGCGCCTTCATAGATGAAAAGCGGTATCTCCCGGTCTGTCAGCGGATAGAAAAGGGGGAGCCCTTCCCGCTGCCCCGCCGGGCGGTCATCAGCAAGCTGAGCTCCGGCAAAAAACGGGTGGTCTATACCTATCCCGAGCCGGAGAACACAGTCTTAAAGCTGCTGACCCATCTGCTGCTGAGGGAGTACGACCACATCTTCTCGCCGGGGCTTTTCTCCTTCCGCCCTCACCGGACTGCAAAGGACGCAGTGAGGAGGCTCATCTCCCGCCGGGGGATAAACAGGCAGTGGTCCTATAAGGCGGATATCAGCAACTACTTCAACTCTATTCCCATAGAGCGCTTCCTGCCTATTCTGCGGGAGACTTTATCAGGGGATGCACCCCTCCGTGAATTTCTCACAGCCCTGCTGACCGAGCCCTCCGTCCTCTCCGATGGAGAGGTCATCACTGAGGGAAAAGGCATAATGGCGGGAACACCTCTGTCTGCATTCTACGCCGACCTGTACCTTGCAGACGTGGACGCCGCCTTTGCGGAGAGGGGAGTTACTTACGCGAGGTACTCAGACGATATAATAATATTCGCCTCCTCGGAACAGGAGGCCAAGGAGCATGCAGACTTCCTCCGACGTTCTCTGACGGAAAAGGGGCTGACCCTCAACCCCGACAAGGAATGCTTTTCCTCTCCGGAGGAGGGGTGGAGCTTTCTGGGATTTGTCTGCAAGGGCGGCAGGATAGACATCGCCCCGGCGACTCTCCTTAAGCTCAAGCACAAGATGCGCCGCAAGGCCCGGGCTCTCCGGCGCTGGGCAGACCGCACCGAGACCGAAGGCTCCAAGGCCGCTAAGGCCTTTATTCGCATCTTCAACCGCAAGCTGCTGGAATGCTCGGAGGATAACGAGCTCTGCTGGAGCAAGTGGTTCTTCCCGCTGATAAACACCGATGCCTCCCTTAAGGAGATAGACGCCTACGCTCAGGAGTGTATCCGCTTTATTGTAAGCGGCACCCGCACCAAGGCTCGCTACAATGTCCGGTATGAGGATATGAAAGCGCTGGGCTATCGCAGCCTTGTCAACGAGTATTACAGCTTCACCTCCGAAGAGAACGGATAATAAACATATAACGGGTGTTCCCGCAGTCGCAGGAACACCCGTTGTTTTTTTGGTATTTTCTCTGTTTGTCAGCCTGAGCTCTCTGTTAAAGCTCACGCCTCCCATAGCATTATATATTCCTCATCGTTTTCATTTATGACCTTAAAGCCCACCCGCTTATACATTTTCACAGCGTAGTTTGCCTTCTGAACTGCAAGGGAGGCTCTATTGTATCCCTCACTTTTAAGCACCGAGAGCATTTCCCTCATCAGCGACGTGCCGATGCCCCGCCCCCGGTATTCTTTGTAAAGTGAGATGGCAAAGGAGGGCGTTTCGTCGTCAACGTGTCCGTAGTCGTCCATTATCCTAGTCCAGACTGCCCCGACGACCCTGCCTCCGGCTACTGCCGCCAGCGAATAGTCTCCCGCCCGGCTGCCAAAGCCTTCGGTGTAGACCGCTAGCTCGGGACGCTTTATTATCTCTCTCGGCGGAGGCTCCACTCCCTCAGGGATAAATATGGCCTCATAGAGGAAATCGTCCAGCAAAGGATATTCCGCCGGCTCCATAGGCCGGATAGTATAGTCCATTTCATTCACCCTTTTTGGTAAGTCTGTCAAAGGCCCGGTTGAAGAGCGTTATTATACTCCCCACCGCAAGGGCTGCCACAATGCTGCCCTCTCTTACACCCTCAAGCCTGCCTAAGAATACAAGGCATATCACCGCCGATACCGCGATGTAGAATATGTCAAAGAATATCTTGATGTTCTCGTATCTCTTCCCGGACACCTTGCTGATGGCGCGGTTCATAGCCTCTCCCGGGAGCATAGCAACCCCGCCTTTGAACTGTATCCATATCCCCAGCGCAAGTATCACGCAGCCCAGCAGCATAAATACAAGCTGCATAGGGTAGGAGGTAACGCTGATGCCTCTTATGAGCCAGACCGAAAGATTTGTCAGATATCCGTAGACGAAAGCCAGCACTGTCTGAACGGCAATCTCGCCGTAATTACATTTGCCTCGGAGAACTGCCACCTGCGTGATTATCTGAATAACACTCAGTAAATTCAGCCAGCCGCCGAAGGTCAGCAGCTTGCTTACCAGCGAAACAGAGTAGGGAACAGACGCCACCGGAGAAGTCCCCAGCCCCGCCTTTGTGGAAAAAGCCACGCCCATTGATGCGATAAATAAGCCGATAAGGAACAGGGCATAGCGTTTTGTCAGATCGGCAGCTTTGCTTTTATTCATTCTTTCATACCCTCCGATAGCCTTATCATATCACATTTTTTGGAAAACGTCAATCTCGCAGCTTATGGATAAACAACCATTATCAGCTATCCGTTATTCCCGGAAAGCTCCCCTATGCACCAGGCAAAGCCCTTGGCTGTTCGCAGCTCCGGCTCGGTAAAATGATTGCCCTCGTTCCATTCTAGCTTTGAGGGAATATTTTTGGACAGCAAAATATCGTACAGCCTGCGGATGTTGTCCCCCACTGTGGCCATTATCCGGTTTCTTGCCTTCTCCTCTTTCTTGCCGAGGCTTAAATATATGCACCTCACAGCAGGGGAGCGTTCCTCTGCCAGCTCTGTCCACCCCGGGAACCATACCGAGGGCGACGCTCCCGCCGTCGCTGAAAATCTCTTAGATGAGTACCCCGCCCACAGCGCGAACAGCCCCGCCAGAGAGTAGCCTCCCAGTATCACCGGGATATCCTCAACAAGGGCATAGCGCTTTATAAGCTCCGGGATAAGCTTCTCTTCAATGTATTGAAGTGTTTTTCCCGCACCGTTTCCAAAGGGCTCCGACCCGAATACCGCCGGCGCATCCCAAGGGGAGAGCTCATTATTCCAGTCCTTTACCTCGAATGACGCCAGAATAAAGGGCTTGTCGGTCAGTGCCCTGATGTGTCCGGCCTCGGCGGGGAACAGCTCCAGCTCGTAGTCGTCTGCCGGCTTTATGAGCAGATATTCCGGTGAGGGGTCGGCATATACTCTGCACTGCCGCCTGCCGACAGATATCATCTCTTCTGACAAAATGCACCTCTCTTTTTAAGCTGCTGCCTGTAGCTATTCCTCATCGTCCGTATCAAGGCCGTAGTTGAGCACACTGTTATAGACGGCGTTCGCCCGCTCACATTCCTTCTTCTCCCGCCAGCGGTCAACGTCACTTTTTATTGCCAGCATCTCATCGACTATCAGCTCCACCCTGTCAGGCTTCACATAGTCAAGATAGGATATCATTCGCTCCATTCCCCTTGGACTGCCGATGTGCTCCGCGATGATATTCCCCAGCTCTGCCGGGTAGCCCAGCGCCGCTAGGGAGCGTTTCAGCTCGTCCCGGGTGCGGCTCCATACCGCTCTAGCGTCCATATGTTAACCCTCCGTCATTTCGTTTATGGCAAGGCTGTCCGGCGTTACCCGGCAGGAGAAAAACAGCACCCTGACGCCTGCCTCCTTCGCCTCGTCCAGCGCCTTGCCGAATTCCGGGTGAGTGGCGGTGTTAGCCCTCACCTCCCGGACGTCTTCGGTCTGTATCACAAAGGCTATGGCGGCGTTATAGCCCTCAGCCTTAGCCCTTATCAGCTCTCTGATATGTTTTACTCCCCGCTCTGTGGGAGCATCGGGAAAGTAGCCTACCCCCTCATTTTCCAGAGTACACCCCTTGACCTCCGTTAGGTATTTTTCCCCACTCCGCTCCATATAGAAGTCTATCCGCGACTCCCCGTAACGGTACTCGGGAACGATAAGGTCAAAGCCCCGGGTATCAAGCCACTCGCGCATTACTCCGTTGGGAGCCTGACTGTCAATGTTAAAAAGAGCTCCAGTGCTTTTCCTGACAGCGATAAGGTCGTATTTTGTCTTTCTGCCGGGAGTTTCCGGAGCCGTCAGCCAGACCTCGCAGCCGGGAACAAGCAGCTCTCTGCATCTGCCGGTGTTCTTGACGTGGACGGTCTCCCGTCTGCTGTCCAGCTCCACGACTGCGATAAAACGGTTCGGCCTCTCTATGAATCTTGCTTTTACTGTGTTTGTATATTTCAAAGATATCACCTATTAATTTTGTTTCGCTGTTAAATATGATACCATAAAACCGCACTGCCTGTCAATCGTTACCTGTGTCCGGCAAGCAGCCGAGACGGCCTCTTTACATTTTTAAAGTTTTGATGTATAATAAAAGAGTATAAGTAAAAATCTGTCATGCAGCTGACATAAGGGTGATAACTGTGCATTTTGTAAAAGCCAAAGCTCTGCTCACGCGCTGGAACGGTATGAACATCTACCGCGGCTGCGCTCACGGATGCATCTACTGTGACAGCAGGAGCAAGTGCTATCACATTGAGCATAGCTTTGAGGATATCGAGGTAAAGGAAAACGCCCCCGAGCTGCTGGAGGATATCCTCCGGCGCAGGCGTCAGAGGATAATGATTGGCACAGGCTCTATGAGCGACCCCTACCAGCCCTGCGAGCAGGAGCTTATGCTCACCCGGAGATGTCTGGAGCTTATAGACCGCTATGGGTTTGGGGCAACGGTCATCACCAAATCCGACCGCGTCCTCCGGGACATCGACCTCTTTGACAGCATTAATCAAAAGGGCAGAAGCGTTCTGCAAATGACGCTGACTGTGGCAGACGATAAGCTTAGCCACATTACCGAGCCAAATGTCTGTCCTACCAGCAGACGCTATGAGGTGCTTAAGGAGTTTCAGAAAAGAGGGATACCCACCGTCGTGTGGCTCACACCCCTTCTGCCGTTTATCACTGACACTGAGGAAAATTTCGACAGGCTTATGGAATACTGCCTTGACGCCGGCGTTAAAGGGATAGTCTGCTTCGGCATCGGTATGACTTTGCGCGAGGGCAGCAGGGAGTATTACTACCAGGCTCTGGATAAGCACTTCCCCGGTCTGAGCCGGCAGTATATGTCAAAGTACGGCAATGCCTACAATATCGTCAGCGATTCCAGCGCCCGCCTTATGAGGAAATTCCGCGAGACCTGCGAGAGATACCATATCATCTGTGACCCGGAAGAATGTTTCGCCTTTACAGCGGAGTTTCCGGAAAGCTATGAGCAGCTGAGCTTGTTCTGACATACAGAAAATGTAAAGGACATAAATAGTCTGTCTGGAATAAACATCAAAGGAGAAATCACTTTGAAAAAAACAATACTTATAATACCGTTCATTGTCTCGGTTATCCTTGCTTCCTGCGGTAACACTTCAGCAAACAGCAGCACACAGGGTGCAGCTGTGGAAATGAGCGCAGAGGAGACGCAGCCTGAGACCAAAAGGGCAGTGGCGAGCGTCACGCCGGCACAGGAGGCCTATACATACACCGGAGAGGAAATAACTCCACCGATAACCGTCAGAGACGATCTCGGTAATGAGATCACCGGCGAGAATTACACCGTCCAATACTCTAATAACATCGAGACTGGAACAGCAGAGATAAAGGTCACCGGTATGAACGGTGCCGAGGGCCAGGCTGCCGCCAGCTTTGAAATAACTCCCGCAGCCATTGAGCCCGAGATAGTCTGTGAGGATATCACCTATATCGGCCAGGAGACAGTCCCCGAAATAACTGTAAAATACGGCAGCATCACTTTGGAGGAGGGCATCGACTACGTTGTTTCCGTC
This sequence comes from Ruminococcus sp., assembly GCA_017471405.1. GTDB lineage: Bacteria > Bacillota > Clostridia > Oscillospirales > Ruminococcaceae > FB2012. The sequence goes on along the minus strand of JAFUTK010000051.1, from coordinate 6,227 downwards.
AACGGTACTGAGGCAGGTGAGGCTTCCGCTCTAGTGGCGCTTATGGGTAACTATGAGGGTGAGTTTGAGGTGGATTATAACATAGTCCCCGTCGCTTTGAATGATGAAAGCTGTGAGCTTTCCATTGAGGACACCCTCTTTGAGTACACAGGCTCTCCCGTTGAGCCGAAGGTTACTCTCACCTGCGGCGAAACAGAGCTTACCGCGGGAACCGACTTTGTCACAGAATACTCAAACAACACTGACCCCGGCAGGGCAAGCGTAACAGCCAAGGGTGTGGGCAACTACTCCGGCAGCTTTACGGCAGAATTCGTTATCAAGCCCGCAAAGGTCACAGGCGTCAGCGCAAAGAATACAACAGACAGCGCAGCACTTTCCTGGAGCAGGAGCATAAATGCAGAAAGCTATGGGGTATATCAGAAAAAGTCCGGCAGCTGGGAAAGGATAGCGGAAACAAAGGAGACCTCGCTCAATATTGAAAAGCTCAGCCCGAACACATATTATGAGTTCTATGTGACTGCCATTATGGGAGAGTATGAGTCTCCGGAAAGCAACGTCATCAAGGCGGGAACAGCCGCTAATGCTCCGGCAAAGGTCATCGCCGGAAACGCTTCCTCCACTGAGACCTCAGCCACCCTCAGCTGGTCGGCTGCAGCGGGTGCTGCCGGATATCAGATATATAAGTGGAACGGCTCTGAATATAAATATGTGAGCAATGCAGCAAACGGCGCTATGTCCTATACCGTATACTCCCTCAGCAGCGACACCACATACTATTTCAAGATAATGGCTTATATCGTCGGCGCTGACGGCAATACTGTCTGGGGCGAGGCAAGCGATATGATAACAGTAAAGACCCAGCCCCCAAAGGCCCCAGAGGCGCCCGCTTCGACCGAAGCTGAAGCAGGGGAGGCAACAGCCTCTGAGACTAAGCAGAAAGAGACTCCCGAGGCTGACACCTCAACCCATCTTTACTATTTTAGCACCAATTCCTATCTTTACAATAAAAAGATGGAGCGCATCTATACTGCGTATGCTGGCTCCTGGTACACCGGGCATTTTGATCCCGCATATCCTGACTATATCTGCATCGACTATATGAACAGCACCTATCTTGTTAATAAAGCCAGTGTGACTGCCAGAGCCAATGCAAAGATGCTGCCCACAGCATCTATTGGGCAGTTTGGCGGGAACGTTTCCGGAGCATCCGCCTGCGGGCCTGCCGCAGCGACTATCCTCTGCAATTGGCAGGTGGGTGCAGGCTGGAACAAGGATAACCTCATTACCTATACTGTAAATCACTGGCTCTGCGATCAGGGAGATGTAAGATACAGGGGAGGCGGAATGACAGCTCCCAAGCTCATTACGCTCATCAATGGCTACTCCGGCGGAAAGTACACAGCCCGCAATCTCTATGGGACCGGCATCAATACACAGGTGCTCAAGGATCAGATCGACAAGGGCAACAGATGTCTTGTTGTGGTCAGATATAAGAGTTTCGGAAACATCGTGGCCTCTTACAGTGGAGGAACTCATTTTGTAGTTGTCTGCGGATATGAATATATCAATGGAACGCTTTACTTCTATTACGCAGACCCCTTCTACGGCAGCTTCGGCTCACAGTACAGCAGTACACTTTGCAGAGTGAGCGGCTACACTCTTTCGACAGCAATGGAATATTCCCGCTCCAAGGAACCCGCCTGCATAATCACCGTTCAGTGATGATATCTTAAAGCGATAAACAGATCCGCTGGGAAGGCAGAGACGATCATATGAAAAAAGCGATCAATAAAAAGGGCCTGTATGCCGCTGTTATAGGCGGCGTGCTCATAGCCGTCATACTTATTCTCGGAACCTTCTGGTCGGGACAGAAAGCAAGGCAGGACGCTGAAAAGGCCGTCAGCTCTGTGAGCCGGCTCTATCTCGATGAGCTTGCCGGCAGACGTGAACAGGTGGTATCCTCCACTTTGGCGCGCAATGTTGCGAATATGCAGACGGCTATCGGGCTGCTGACCGAAGACGATCTGAGCGATATAGAGCATCTTAAGGCATACCAGCTTCACATAAAGCAGCTCTACACCCTTGAAAAGTTTGCCTTTGTCGATACCGACGGACTTATATACACCTCGCTGGGAACGCTTAACGATATTGACAAATACAGCTTCGATTACAACAATATCTCCAAGCCGGAAATATCCGTTAAGGATAACGACGGCGGCGGGAAGAGCGTCATCATTGCTATCCCGGTGGACAGGCTCCCTCTGGAAGGGAAGACCCTTACCGTCTGCTTTATGGAGATAGATATGGATACTATGCTGGAGGGCGTGTCATTACAGTCAGATAACAACGACACCACCTTCTGCAACATCTATACCAAGGATGGAAAGGCGCTCACCGAAATGGTGCTGGGCGGTCTTGCCAGTGAGGACAACCTTCTTGAAGCCATCAACCACGCCGACTTTGATAAGGACAGCTCCTCCGAAGGGCTGAGAAAAGATTTTGAGAGCGGCACTCCGGGCGTCGCCTCCTTTACATATAACGACATCAAGGAGACCCTCTCCTACAGGCCCATCGAAGGCACCGACTGGATGCTGACTTATCTGATACGAGAAAGCGTCATCAGCGAAAATATAAGCTCCGTCTCCCGGGGGATAATCGTCCGCAGCCTTATCCAGACTGCGCTTACTGCCGCCGTGCTGTTTGTGATGTTCTCCTTTATGATATTACAGAACAAGAAGAACGCGAAGCTCGCAATAGAAAAGGAGACCTCCGAAACGGCTAACCGCATCAAGCGGGAGGAGCTGGAGCAGAGGCTCACGCTGCAGAACGAGCTGCTTGAGCAGGAAAAGCTCCGTACCAGACAGGACCATATGATAACGGCTCTGGCCTCCGATTATAGAAGCGTTTACTATGTTGACCTCGACAGTGATGAGTGCATCTGCTACCGCTCGGAGGTGTCTCCCGAGGACGGGCCTCAGGTGGGAGACCGCTTCTCATTTAAGGATGCCTTCACTCGCTATGCCGATGATATCGTCGCCGAAAGCTACCGCGAGGGCTTCTTACAGTTCATTGACCCGGACGATATCCGTTTACGGCTAAAAAAGGAGCTTATCCTTGTATACCGCTACCTAATTGTCAGAAACGGCGAGGAATCCTATGAGATGCTGCGAATAGCAGGCGTGCGCCGCGCCAAGGACAGAGACGACGGCACTGTTCACGCAATAGGAGTGGGCTTTACCAATATCGACAGCGAGATGAGAGAGTCTATGTCACTGAGCCAGGCTCTCAGTGATGCTCTTGCCGCGGCAGAGCAGGCCAGCAAGGCAAAGACGGCCTTCCTGTCAAATATGAGCCACGAGATAAGAACTCCGATGAACGCCATCATCGGTCTTAAGGATATCGCCCTGAATGATCCCGATATCTCCGAAAAGACGAGGGACTATCTGGAAAAGATAGGCGGCTCGGCAAACCACCTGTTAAGCCTGATTAACGATATTCTAGATATGTCAAGGATAGAATCCGGCAGACTGGTGCTCAAAAACGAGGACTTCTCCTTCTCCAAGCTGCTGGAGCAGATAAACACAATGTTCAGCGCCCAGTGTACGGACAAGGGGCTTGAATACAGCTGCCATGTGGTGGGCACACCTCCTACTCGCTTTATCGGAGACAGTATGAAGCTGCAGCAGGTGCTGATAAACATTTTAGGCAACGCAGTTAAATTCACTCCCGAGGGCGGCAGAGTAGAGCTGACGGTAGAGAGAACAGCGCAGTTCGATAACAAGTCAACTCTGCGCTTTACAATTTCTGACACAGGCATCGGTATGAGCAGGGACTATCTGCCCAAGCTGTTTGATACCTTTAGCCAGGAGGACAGCTCCGCCACCAATAAGTATGGCAGCTCTGGACTGGGAATGGCCATCACCAAAAACATCGTCGAGATGATGAACGGCAATATCGAGGTGCAGAGCGAAAAGGGGAAGGGAACGGTCTTTACCGTTACCGTCACACTTATGGACAGCGTATATTCAGACAGCGATGAGACCGACCCCGATATCCGGCTGAACGAAATGAGCGTCCTCGTTATTGACGATGATCCCTTAGCCTGTGAGCACGCCAAGCTGGTGCTTGAAAAGGCAGGCATAGCCTGTGAGACGGTGCTTTCCGGAAGGGAAGCAATTGAGCTTGTAAGAGTGCGTCAGGCAAGACATAATTCCTACGACCTAATTCTTGTTGACCTTAAAATGCCGGATATGGACGGCATTGAAACAACAAGAGAGATCAGAAAGATAGTCGGTCACAACTCGGCTATAGTTATCATTACCGCCTACAAATGGGACGACGTGCTTGATGAGGCTATAAGTGCCGGAGTTGACAGCTTTATAGCCAAGCCGCTTTTTGCCAGCAGCGTCATCGACGAATACAGGACTGCCTACCGGAAGAAAAACCTCTCCGAGATAAAGAACAGGCACAAGGCCGATCTGAACGGCAGACATATCCTGCTGGCAGAGGACGTGGAGATCAATGCCGAGATTATGAAGATGGTGCTCTCAATGCGGGGAATGACCGTCGACCACGCTGCCAACGGCAGGATTGCTCTTGAAAAGTTCAGAGACAGCGCTCCGGGCTTTTTTGATGCAGTTCTGATGGACATAAGGATGCCCGAAATGGACGGCCTTGAAGCAACAATGCAAATAAGAGCCCTTGACAGAGAGGATGCGAGACAGGTACCAATAATTGCCCTGACTGCCAATGCCTTTGATGAGGACGTTCAAAGGAGCCTCCAGGCAGGTATGAACGCACATCTCAGCAAGCCTATCAACAGCAGCGAGCTTTATGAAACGTTGGAGAGCCTGATAAACTGACAGCTTATATCCGTCCCTGTCAGCGCCTCTTGTCAGAGCGATGCAGGACGGAAAGAGAATGGGATATTTATTAATAAAATGATTCAACATTATTTTTAGCTGATTTACAGAAACAATCATCCTGATTTTGTATATATATACAAATTTTCCCTAAAAATGTTGACTACTATACACAAATGTGCTATAATGAAAATGAGGAAAAGTCAAATAAAGTATGTGGACAGTAAGGAAAATATATTAGTGAATGGGTTGATAGTATGAAAAGAAAGCTAAAAAAGGGCTTTACCCTTGTAGAAATGATAATCGTAATAGCGATCATCGGTATCCTTGCGACCTTGCTTGTGCCGGCTATATCTCATTATGTCAAAAAGGCAAAGGGAACGGCTGCGATAGCGGATGCGAAGGTCATCAAGTCGGCTGTAGAATCTTCTCTGGTCATGCATTTAATGGAGGACAACGGAGACCACACCCCTGCATTTAACAAACAGTTCTACCGTAACAAAGCTACAATGCCTGTGGAAAGAGTGGGCTGTTTTACGAATATTAGCTGGAGCAAGTATAAAAATGGAAAGCTCATTGAAAATGAAAGCCCCTCTCAGAAGATAGACTACATCATTGCCAGTGCTTTGGACGGAGCTTTTTCCGAAAAATGGGAGGCAGGCGCAGAGGCAAATCCGTTGGCCTACAACACTTCTTCCAATAACTGTGAGAAATTCCTGAAAGATAAAAAGACCAATTTCGCACTTGCCGTTATGTATAATAATACCGGCAGCGTGATCATGATGCAGCTTTATCGTAAAGGTGTATTAGTGACATATGTTGACGGCGAGTATATTGTGAATATGAACAGTGATGCACACTTTGTCGGGCGGGCTTTTTGGAATACGATCTATAAGGACGTCGGAAGGACCGCTCCCGCAGGCTATGAAACAACGTATCTCTCAAACTATCAGGTAACAACGGATAAAAATACAGGAGTAGAAAAAACCGATTCCGGCTGGTATTGACGGTCCGTCAGCTCTGCTGCACTTTGAAAATATCATAAAATAATTACAGCCCGCACTCGGCGGGCTGTTTTTTTGTCAGCTCTGTTTCTGCTTATCGCGCAGCGAATTCATTTGAACAACAGACGCGTCTACGATTATCTCGCCGCTGATAGCATCAACTTTAAGACTGCAGGAACTGAATATTCCGCAGCTCGTGTTTAACTCAAAAACCCAGTAAGGACGAAATTCACGAAACTCTCCCAACTCCTCACCAGTGGATTTGTTGTACTTTGATGTTGATTTTGTGCAGTACATAAGAGATACTTCTTCCACATTAAATACCAGGTTTTCCGCGAGATTGCTGTCAAGCATTTTCGCG
>JAFUTK010000050.1 GCA_017471405.1 Ruminococcus sp. | reverse complement strand
TTATTCATTTTCCTTTTTTTATTTTCCATTAATCATCTCCCATTATTCATTTCTCGCTATTCATTTTCCACTACTCATTTTTCAATAATCATTATTCACTATCCATTCAGAGGTTTTGTCATAAATGCCGAAAATCAAATAATGCTCTTGACAAAATAACAGTGTTATGTTAAGATAACAGTGTTACATAACGCTGTTATCAGAGGTGAGGATATGTCATTAAACAACGAGAGCCGGGAGAGGCTGATCGAGTGCGCCAAAAAAGAATTCCTTGAAAAGGGCTTTGCGGTGGCGTCACTAAGGAATATCTGCGCTGAGGCGGGGCTGACCACAGGGGCTGTGTATTTCCTCTTCAAGGACAAAAACGGACTGCTGGGGGCTATCGTTGATGAGCCGCTGCAAAAAATTCAGGAGCTGATGCTGCTGCACTTCTCCGCCGAGCAGAAGGAGGACTTCTCCACCTATCAACAGAGGGACGGCGACCATGACCAGTTCGCGCAGGAGCTTATCGACATCATGTACGACAACTATGACACTATGCGCATACTGCTGGATAAGTCACAGGGCTCCGCCTACGAGAGTATTGTGGATAAATTTATCGAGACGACGGACAAGTACTATATAGAGCTTGCTCAGAACTATGCCGACTCTGTGCCGGGCAAAAAGGTTGACCTTTATATGCTCCACTGGTTCAGCCATATCCAGATAGAGGCCTTTGTGCATCTGCTGACCCATGAGAGTGACAGGAACAAGGCTCTGCGGGATATCAGGAGGGTCATAGACTTTCTGGTAAACGGCTGGATGATGTATATTTTAGAGGACGATAAATAAGCCATAAAGGGCGGTTATGCTCCGCCCTTAAAATATAACATGCGGTTAGCTGAACCTAACATATAGGAGGAAAAGGTATGTATCTTGAAGTGAAAGATGTGAAGAAGAGCTACGGCAAGGACCAGAGCTTTATACAGGTGCTCAAGGGTGTGAACACCTCTGTGGAAAAGGGGCAGATGTGCGTTATACAGGGCACCAGCGGCTCGGGGAAGTCAACGCTGCTCAACTGCATAGGCGGGCTGGATGAGATGGACTCCGGCTCTGTAAAGGTTGACGGCAGGGAGATATTCGGCTTAAAGCCTGCGGAGCTTTCCGACTACCGGAGGGACAATCTGGGCTTCATATTTCAGTTTTACAATCTTGTGCCGAACCTGACGGTCAGGGAGAACATCAAGGTCTGCGAATACCTGACAGATGACCCGCTGGATATGGACGACCTGCTGGATACGCTAGGGCTCACCGAGCATCAGAACAAATTCCCGGCACAGCTCTCCGGCGGTCAGCAGCAGAGGTGCGCGATCGCAAGGGCCCTCATCAAGAACCCTAAGCTGCTGCTCTGCGATGAGCCCACCGGAGCGCTGGATTCAAAGACCTCCCGGGATATTCTTGTGTTGCTGGAAAAGATTAACGAGAAGTACGGCACCACAATGCTCATAGTCACTCACAATAATTCCATCAAGAATATGGTGCACAAGGTCATCATACTCAAGGACGGGCTTATCAAAAAGGACTACGAGAACGAGACAAGAGTTCCCGCCTCAGAGCTGGAGGACTTATAATGAACAGAGTTTTGAGAAAGCGTCTCGGGCGTGACCTTAAAAGCAACTGGGGCAGATATCTGGCGCTGTTGCTGCTGATAGTTATGGGAATATTCCTTGTGACGAGCTTTGTAGGCTCTGCTGAGGCGATAATACAGGGTACTGAAAACAAGAAAGAAGAAAACCACAGGCAGGACGGTCAGTTCTCGGTGTTCCTGCCCCTTACCGATGAAGAGCTGGAGACCCTCTCGGAGGGCGGGACGGTCATCGAGCCTATCTTCAACACCGACCTTCTTACTGAGGACGAAAAGGTGCTGAGGCTTTTCAGAAACCGCGAGCAGACTGACCTTATCGACGTCTGCGAGGGAAGGCTGGCAGAGAGGGAGAACGAAGCGCTCCTCGAGCGCAGGTTCGCAGAGGCCAACGGCTACTCTGTCGGAGACGAGCTCACAGCCGGCGGCGTGACCTTCAAGATAGTCGGTCTGGGCTCGGTGCCGGATTATGATGCGCCCCTTAGAAATCTCTCCGACGCCGGCGTGCAGTCGGAGGTGTTCGGTCTGATATTCGTCACTGGTGATAAGTATGACTACATCATTGAAAACACCGACCAGAAGGCGCAGGAATACGCCTACTCATATAGGCTGGGAGATGGCGTCACAGACAGTGACCTAAAAGAGAAAATAAAGGCGTTGGAATTTGACTACACAAAGGTAGAGGACAAATATTTCAGAGAGTCGGTCCAGGAGGCTCTTGACCAAAAGGAGAAGATAGAAAACGGAGTCAGTGATATACACAGCGGCGCTAAGGAGCTTTCCGATGGGCTCTCGGAGCTTAATGGTAACAACTCCGCTCTGACAGAGGGAGCGCAGAAGCTCTTTGAGGAATACCTTTTACAGGCAAATGCCGCGCTGTCGGCAATGGGCGTCAGCGAGACTGTCACAGAGGATAACTACCGGGATATACTGGAAAAGCTCTCCGCATCTGACAGTACGGGGCAGGCGGCAGCGCTCAAAGCAAGCCTTGACAGCTTAAAGCAGTTCAGGGACGGCATATCCGACTACACAGGCGGCGTTGCTGACGCCGCAGAGGGCGCCGGTAAGCTCTATGACGGCATCGACGAAATGAAGAAGTTCACCGACGAGGTGATAGAGAAGGAATTTGTAATTGATATTGACAACCTGACCTCTTTTCTCAAAGCCTCCGAGAACGGCAGGATAGAGGCCGCCGCCGGAGACGTTATCATGAACAAGATTGGCGGGCTCATCGCCGGGGTGATCGTGCTGATACTGTTTGCATATGTTATCTCGGTATTCGTGGTGCATCAGATAGAGAGCGAGGCCAGCGTTATCGGTGCGCTGTATGCGCTGGGCGTGAAGAAGAAGGACCTGCTGAGGCACTATATCACGCTGCCGACCCTGCTGACCTTTGCAGGAGCTGTGATAGGTATGGCGCTGGCATTTACGCCCATAGGCATACACAGGCAGATGCGTGACAGCTACGACTACTTCTCCCTGCCGGAATTTGACTACGTTTATCCGCCCTATCTGATGGTCTATGCTCTTGTTGTGCCGCCGCTGATAAGCGCTGTGGTGAACACTCTGGTCATCAACAAGAGGCTCTCCCAGACGGCGCTGTCACTTATCAAAAATGAACAGAAGGCATCAAGCTACAGGCAGTTCAACATCAAGTCCCAGAGCTTTACAAGGGTGTTCCGCATAAGGCAAATGGTCAGAGAGCTGCGCTCGTCTGTTACAGTCGTGTTCGGAATGTTCATATCGCTGCTGGTGGTAATACTGGGGCTGAATACTTACAGGCTCTGTAACGACGTCAAGGAGCGCAATGTCAGAGACACTCACTTTGAATATATGTACCTGATGAAGTACCCAGAGAAGGAAACTCCCGCAGGAGGCGAGGCTGCTTACGTTGAGGGGCTGAATATGAAGCTGCTAGGCTACTCGCTGGAGGTAAGCGTCATCGGGCTGAATGAGGACAGCAGCTACTTCTCTGCCCGTCCCGAAAAGGGCAAGAGCAAGGCTGTTATAAACAGCTCGCTGCACGAGCGTCTGGGCTATGACAAGGGGGATAAGGTGACCTTTACCGACCCTGCCGCCGATATCGACTACACCTTCACTGTAACGGGCATTTGCGATTACTCTCCGGGCTTTACGGTCTTTATGGATATCGGAAGTATGAGAGAGCTCTTCGGCAAGGAGGATGACTACTACAACGCGGTCTACTCCGACAAGGCTCTGGACATTGATGAGGGCAGGGTTTACAGCGTTACCACAAAGGACGAGGTCAGAAAAAGCGCCAGCGTGTTCATAAAAATGATGACGGGCTTCATTGCACTTCTGGTGACAGCCGGCTCGGTGATATTCTGCGTGGTAATGTATCTGATGATGGGCGTTATGATCGACCGATCCAGCTTTGGCATATCGCTGATAAAGATATTCGGCTACCGCCCTAAGGAGATAAGAGATCTGTACTTAAACGGCAACCTTATTGTGGTCGCTGTCGGGGGACTTATCTGCATACCCGCAGCAAAGCTGGTGATGGATACCATCTATCCCTCGTTTATCTCAAACGTTGCCTGCTGTATGGATATCTCCTACCCCTGGTATATGTACCTTGCGATATACTGCGCTATGCTGCTTGTGTATCTGCTGATAAACAAGCTTTTGATGCGTAAGATAAACAGGATAACCCCCGCAGAGGTACTCAAAAACAGAGAATAAAACAACACAGCCGCCCTTTGCAGGATAGCAGAGGGCGGCTTTTTTTGTGGCGTCTCCTACAAAAATACGCTTTGCGAAGGCGCTCGGTTTCTGAAATATGACGATTTTTAAATTTAATTCCTAGTTTACCTATTGACTTACTAGGTGAATAGGTGTATAATATAAAAAACATATTTCCGGGAGGGAAAAGCAATGTCATATATAGTACCTTTTCAGAGCATTTCGCTGTTTGAGAGCACCTTCAAGCGGCAGATAAACAAGTCCACCGGCAAGATAGACCAGCGCAAATTTGTCTTTGACAAGCTGTTCGGAGAGGGGGAGGACAGGCTCCCCGTTTTAGCTGACCGCTACCGCCTCATATGGATGCCCGGCTGCCCTCACTCCAACAAGGCGGTCATCACATTGCGGCTGCTGGGGCTTGACAGGGTCATCAGCATAGGTGAATGCGGAGTGCTCCGCGACCCCAGAGGCTGGGTCTTTTCTGAGGATATCGGAGAGGTTGACCCGGTGCTGAAGATACACTACCTCGACGACGCCTACCTCAAGGGCGACCCCACCTTCACCGGACGCTCCACCGTTCCGGCGATAGTCGATGTGGAGACGGGCAAGGTGGTGCAGAACGACCCTATCAATATCCCGAAATACTTCGTCACCGACTGGAAGAAATACCATAAGGAAAACGCCCCCGACCTTTATCCGGAGGCTCTGCGGGACGAGATAGATAAGTGGAGCGACTACATCAACAAGGAGGTCAACGCCTACGGCTGCGGCTTTGCCAGAAGCCAGGAGGCCTACGACGAGGCCTTTGAGAGCTATTTTGCCTCACTGGACACCCTTGAAGAGCGGCTCTCTGACCGGCGCTTTGTCAACGGCGACCACATCACCCTTTCGGACATTCATCTGTTCGTAGCGCTCATACGCTTTCACATCAACTATCATCTGGTGTTCGGCGTGAACAAAAAGCGGCTGGAGGACTATCCCAACCTCTGGGGCTACACAAGGGACGTATACCAGACCCCGGGCTTTTATGAGTACACCAAGTTGGAATGGATAAAGAAACACTATCAGCTCTCGCCCCATATGAGGGCAAAGCTGGGAAATGTCTACGGTCTGCTGGGTACGGGCCCCGATAACAGGGCTCTGCTGGCTCCCACCGGCAGGGAAAGGCTCTCCGCGGACCCGGATAACAAATTCGTCTATGAGGCGGAGGCAAGGCTGCTGTTTGCCCACTCTGACCTTGATACGGAGCTTGAATATCTCCGCTATGCCCTGCTGACGCCCATTGAGAAGGCATCGCAGGCCACCTTCCAGACAGATTTGGAGCGCTGGGCTCATCAGGAGGAGGACGCACTTCGGGAGATAGACCGCCGGCTGTCCTCGCGGAAATTCCTGCTGGGAGACGAGCCCACTGCGGCAGACGAGCTGCTCTATCAGACCCTTCTGCGGCACGACCACATCTACTACTATCTTTACAAGCTGAACTTCGCCAAGAGCTTTGACTATCCCAACATAGCAAGATATGAGAGTGACCTTGCCGGGACGGATATCGCTGCGTCCATAGACATCGTGGCCGAGCGGGAGCAGGCCTTCCTCGCCCTCGACGACGACCGCGACCCCTATCACCTTGTGTTCAGAGGACCGGAAGCGCGGCATTGAAAATGCCGCTCAAAAATAATGAATATTAAAAGCGCCCCTTTTGGGGGCGCTTTTTCATTGGTTGCTTAGCTTGGCTCAGGTGTTCTCTTGCTTGGGAGGTGTTCCCTCCTTGTTAGCCTTTTTAGCTGCATTCTGCTGCTCCTTGCGCTTCTGCCTCTTGTGGATATTGTCGATATCCTCAGTGGTGCCGCCGCCGGTATCGTCGGGAGCCCTGAACTCTCCCTTATCCACCAGCCGCAGGAATGCATCGACTACGTCGGAGGTCAGCTGTGTGCCTCTTACCTCCTTTATGATGGAAACTGCCCTGTCAAAGTTCATTCTCTTGCGGTAGGGCCTATCGGAGTACATCGCGTCGAAGGTATCCGCCACGGCGATTATCTGGGCAACTCTGGGTATCTCGTCGCCCTTTAAGCCCTTGGGATAGCCCTTGCCGTCGGGACGCTCGTGGTGAGCGCCGGCGCCTATGGCCAGCTCGGGCATGATATGGATATCCTTAAGCACATTGTAGCCCAGCCCGGAGTGAGACTTTATGGTGTTGAACTCATCGTCGTCAAGGGGACCCTCCTTGTTGAGCACCTCTTTGGGAACGCCTATCTTTCCGATATCGTGCAGCAGGGCGATGTTGTAGTACTTCTCCACAGTTTCATCGTCATAGTCCAGCTCGCGGGTAAGCATTGCGGTGTACTCGGCAACTCTGGTGGAATGGCCGTTGGTGTATTTATCCTTCATATCTATGACCTTCGCAAAGGCCTCGACTATCTCGCGGATAAGCAGCTTCTGCTCTGCTTCCTTTTTGAGGAAGCGGTCGGTACGGATGCGGATATAGAAGCTGACGCCAAAGGAAATGAGCGCCGCTGCCAACACGATGAGGACTATCCTCACCCAGACCATCTCAAAGAACTTCTGCTCCTTGATTATCTTAAAGGAGAGCTCTCTGCTGCTCTGACCGTGAGAATCCTGTATCTTAAGCTCAAAGGTGTATTCCCCGCCCTTTAGGTTGGTGTAGGTGATGGGGTCAAGCTCGCTGCGCTTCAGGGTGGTGGAATTTCTTTCAAAGCCGTTAAGGCGGTAGGTCACATCGGGGTTTATCAGCGAATAGTTATACACAAAGCTGTAGACCGTCAGCTTCTCCACATCAGAGGAAATGCGGAAGGTGCCGTCCTTGTCGGGGTAGATGTACTCTCCGTCAGCCTCCAGGAAGGGCACTGCTGCCTTGATGTTGCTGACATTCTCAAAGGGCACCTCAATATTCACCTTAGTGATTCCGGAGGTGGTGGCGATGTAGAGGTCGCCACCTTTGGTGAGGGCGCTGTAGGAGTTGGAGGTGGTAATGCCCGGCAGGCCGTTATCCCTGCCGTAGAATAGAGCGGAGATATCCTTGTTGTCGATGACCTGCTCTGCCGGTGCAACATAGACGCCGTTACTGCTGAGCACCCACATCTCATCGCGACTGTTCTGGTAGACATCAAAGTTGTTGGAGTAGGGGAAGTTATCCACCGTTATTATCTTGTAGTCGGGGGTCAGATAGGAGAGAGAGTTGCTGGTGACGAGCCAGTAGAGCTCGCGGTTGCGGTCGCGCTTTACGCGCATTATAACGTCGGAGCTGAGGCCGTCGGAGGTGCGCAGGGAGGTTATGCCGCCGGCGTTTATGATGTAAATTCCGCCGCCATCGGTGCCGACGATGTAGTCGCCGTTATCCGCCTCGACTGCTGTAAGTATCTCGGTATTGTAGAGGCCGTCAGCCTCAGAGTAAACTCTGGTAACCTTATCCCCGCTGATAACGGCAAGGCCGCCGGTGCAGGCAGCGATAACGGTGCCGTCCTTACACTCAAAGACCGCTCTGGTGCGGTCGGAGGGCATACCGTCGTCGGGAGTGAAGGTGACTACCTTGCCGTGGTCGTATCTTACCAGTCCGTTCTCACCGAAGGTGGAGAACCACAGCCTACCCATGCTGTCCTTGACAATTGAGCGTATGCGGCTGCCCGAGAGCATCTCGATGAGGTCGGTGCTCTCCAGCTCCTTGCCGGAGGCGGTGGAGGCGGCGGTCAGCGGCAGGCTATCCTGCACCTGACCCTCCTTGAGCACCACAAGTCCGCTGCTCTTGGTGCCGATGAACATCTTGTCATCGAGTATGCAGGTGGTATAGACCACCTCGCTTGTCAGGTCGTACTTGTCGTAGATATCCGAAAACTGATTGGGGACTATCTTCATAACTCCCTGCTGGGAGGAACAGAACCAGAGGTTGCCCTGATAGTCGGTCATGACCTTCTCCACCGAGCTGGTCATGGGGATATTGGTGACCTGCGTGAACCTTCCGTCCACCACGAAGCCTATGCCGGTATCGGTGCAGAGCCAGGTCATATTATCCACCAGATAGATGGAGTTCACAAAGCCCAGCGGGGAAATATCCGTAGGGGTAACTCCGCCAAAGCCCTTGGCAAGCTCGCCGTAATAAAGCTCGCTGCCGCTGGTGCCTATGTAGATGAAGCCTGGCTTTACCGGGTCGGGACGGATAGTTCTGACGCCGCTTATCCCCAGCGCATCGGCATCATAAAATCCGGTGAGATTTGTTCCCTTAATAGTGAACACGCTGCCGGACATAGTAACTCCGTAAACCGTTCCCTGTGAGTCGGGGAAGATATCTCTGATATACTCCTCGTTTATCTTGGGGTCGTCTGCCATATGCAGCTGCATATCCTCGCCGATGACGGCGACGCCCTCTGTGGTGGCGACGTAGATATTTCCGCTGTTGTCCTCTGTGATGGAGCGCACCGACAGCGCCCGCAGGCCCTCCGGCTTGCCGTACTGGGTGAACTTGCCGTTCTCCATAACGGTAACGCCCGAGTCGTTGGAGCCTATCCAGAGCCTATCCTTGGAGTCGGCAAAAAGGCTCACCACGCTAGCGATGTTGGTGCCGCCGCGTATGCGCTCGAAGCTCCTGCCGTCATAGCGGATAAGTCCGCTGTAGCTGCCTATCCAGATAAAGCCCTCGTCGGTCTGGACTATTGCGTTGGCCTCAGAGGTAGGCAGGCCGTTGGGGTTATTGTAAAGCACAGTCGAAAAGCCGTCTCCCTTGCCGGTGGGGTCAACAGCTATCTTCTTATCGGAGGCGTCCTCCGCTCCCACTGGCATAAGAGCCGAAGCGGCGATGACCGCCGCTGTGAGCGCAGCTGTCAGCACTCCTGCCAGACGTTTATATATCTTAGCGCCAGAATGTTTCATATCACACACTCCGTTCTAGGCAGAGGGGACTTCCCTGCTGCCGCATTTTAAGCATACTAACTCATTTAATATTATACCAAAAAACAGGGAATTTGTCACCATTTTTCGGTCCCCTTCGGGATTTTTGTAGACTGTCACAAAAAGCCGCCTCAAAAGCTATGAAACATAACCATTGGCTCTGTTAAAGCCGACAAAAACCGGCGGTTGATTTTAGACAAAGTGACAGAGGGAAAATTCTGAATTCCGCATTAAAAAAGCCTCTCCCCGCTAATTCACAGGGAGAGACTGTCTTATTATCCTTTTACCCGGCTTTTCTTCTTGGCAGTATAGCTCCATACCAGACCCATACAAATATAGAAGAAGGGCGAGCTTGCTACCGAGCTGATGTTGAAGAACGCCTGAACTATATACGCGCAAACAGCAACGGATACAGCTGCGGCTGCCCAGTTGACCTCTCTGCCCACAAACTCCTTAAGGGCTCCCAGAGCCTTCCAAAGGGTCAGCAGCAGAGTGATGACAAGCAGTGCGGCGGTGATATATCCCCTCTGCATTGCAGTGTCGATATACTCGTTATAGGTGCGGTCAATGGTGGCTCCGGCGCGGTATATGGCTGAGAAGTTATCGGGGCCCACACCCAGCAGAGGGTTCTGACCGGCGATATACAGGCCGTCGTCCCAGAGGTAGGGGTAAATCCAGGTCTCGGTGTCCTCACGCTGGAGAAGCATTAACATTCTGATGGAATCGGTCCTGATGACCTCCTCATCGTGGATCTCCAGCTGGCCGGTGCCGGCGAGTACTCCCACACTTGCTCCCACTGCGACAATGCAGCAAAGCATTGAAGCTATCACCGACTTAATGCTGTAAGCTGGCTTTTCCTCTTCCTCATCGGATACGCCCTTGTTCTTCACCGCATAGATGACGGCTATGACAGCCATCAGCACTGCGGCGGTGCCTAAGCCTATAAGGGCTGTTGCAGTTCTGGTGTATACTCCTGCAACAGTCATCAGCACAGCGGCTACACCGCTTGTGAGCTTGACCCACAGCTTATCCGAGAAGATAACGGCTGCCAGTGCTGCCGCAAAGCAGACTGTAAGCACTCCTGCAAGGGCGTGAGGGGTCATTGCAAGGCCATTGGCGGCGGGCACCCTTATGCCCTGTGTAAATGAAATGTTAAGCAGAGTGAACCAGTTGGGAATGATATCCTCAAGCGCGGGTATCACCTGTAGAATACCTATGACAGCGTTGACTGCTCCGACCGCCACAAGCACCGCACACAGCCGCTTTCTCCAATCGTCGGCAACTACTGTAAAGGCTGCGGCAAAGAAGCCGTAATAGCCTATCAGCGTGAGAAATCCCTCTGCGCGGTCAAGGTAACCGGTCATCGCGGAGGTGACGTCCTCGGCTGCAAGAGCTGAGATAAGGCTCATCACGACTATTCCGGCAAACCACAGCAGCGCCTTGTTATCCTTTAAGGATATCTGCTTCTTCATTCTGCCTATGAGGAACACGCTCAGTCCCAGTATGCCGAGACCAAACATCAGCACCGCCGCCCAGTAGATGACCTTATCGCTCAGATAATGCGGAAACTGTGTTCCGCCTATATCGTCGTAATAATCCACCACATTCTTTGTCAGGTAATAAGGCAGCGCAGCCAGCTCGATGAGCACCATTGCTATGATGCAGTACATAGCGCAGAGCTTTTTAGTGCCTGCGTCTGTCATATTAAGTATAAAATCGGACTTCTCGCTCGTTCCGAACAAATGCTTTCTGTCCGCCATAACATCACTCCTTAAAAAAAGAGCGGAGCGCCTGTGACGCTCCGCTGTTCTTACCGATTACTTTGCGTACTCTACAGCACGGCTCTCCCTTATCAGATTTATCTTTATCTGGCCGGGATAGTTCATTTCATCTTCAATTCTCTTTGCAATCTCTCTTGCGACGAGCACCATCTGCTCATCGTTGATCTTCTCAGGCTGGATCATGATGCGTACCTCACGACCTGCCTGGATAGCGAATGATTTTTCAACTCCCTCATAGGAGGTACAGATCTCCTCAAGCTTCTGGAGACGCTTGATGTAGTTTTCGTAGTTTTCGCTTCTGGCGCCGGGTCTTGCGGCGGAGATAGCGTCGGCTGCCTGAACGAGGGCTGCAACAACAGTTCTCGTTTCAACATCGCCATGATGCGCTTCTATCGCGTGGATGACCTCGGGGCTCTCCTTATACTTCTTGCAGACATCTACGCCGATCTGAACGTGTGAGCCCTCGATCTCGTAGCTGAGCGCCTTGCCTATATCGTGCAGCAGACCTGCGCGCCTTGCAAGGGTAGCGTCAACGCCGAGCTCGGAAGCCATCATTCCGGCGAGGTGTGCGACCTCGATGGAGTGGTCGAGGACGTTCTGCTTATAGCTGGTGCGGTATCTCAGTCGTCCGAGCAGCTTTACAAGCTCATGGTTAATGCCGTGAACATTGCACTCAAGGACTGCTCTTTCGCCCTCCTGCTTGATCTTATACTCGACCTCACGTCTTGCCTTATCCACTGTCTCCTCAATTCTGGTGGGATGGATACGGCCGTCCTGAATGAGCTTCTCCAGGGCAATTCTGGCGATCTCACGTCTTACCTGGTCGTAGCAGGAGAGGGTGATAGCCTCGGGGGTATCGTCGATTATCAAATCGACGCCGGTAAGGGTCTCGATAGTTCTGATGTTCCTTCCCTCGCGTCCGATTATTCTGCCCTTCATCTCATCGTTAGGCAGCGGAACAACGGAAACGGCAGTCTCGGAGACTGTCTCGGCGGAGCATCTTGCAATCGCCAGGGAGATGTACTGTCTGGCCTTTGCGTCGCACTCCTCCTTGATCTGGGATTCATAGGCTGCGATCCTTACGGCCTTTTCGTGGACAAGCTCGCCCTCCAAATTCGAGAGCAGGTATTCCTTAGCCTGTTCCTTGCTGAACTCGCTGATCTTCTCCAGCATATCCAGCTGAGAGGCCTTGATTCTGTCCGCCTCGGCTACCTTTTCGTCGGCGGCCTTGAGCTTTGCCTGGAGTGCTTCTTCCTTTTTCTCGAGGTTATCGAGTTTCTTGTCGATAGATTCTTCCTTCTGGTTAATTCTGCGTTCCTGCCTTGAGACCTCGATACGTCTTTCCTTGAGCTCCTTTTCCGTTTCCTGGCGGGACTTATGTATTTCGTCCTTAGCCTCTACGAGAGCTTCCTTTTTCAAGGTCTCTGCATTCTTCTTGGCATCTTCAACGATGCGCTCGGCTTCCTTCTCCGCAGAGCCGATGGCTGCCTCGGCAGTTCTCTGCCTGTCTGCCTGACCCTTCTTGTAGAATATGAAACCGCTCACAACAGAACCAACGACAAGAGCTGCTACTGCAATTACAATAGCGATCACTATACTGATCTCATCCATGTATAGTTTCCTCCTTCTCGTTTAGTTCGTCCGGATATACTCTGTCACCGTACATCCAAGACTAATATTAAATTGTAAAGATACAGATAAGCATAATATATTATATATTGAAAGCGTCCCTTCTGGGGAATACAGTCCAAAAAAATGTACTGCACGCGCCATATATAAAAACATAATGCATATAATTATTGTATAACAAAATGCTAAAATTGTCAAGACTAAAATTAGCTATTTTACCAAAAAAATAATATTTTTTGACTATGTCACATTTTCCCATATCAATTCCCTCCTTTTTGAGGGGTGTTATCTTTATCCGCCCTGTGCTTGACAGCAGAGCAAAATAATGCTAAACTATTTAAGTAAGCTTATTTGAGGAGGGACGGATATGAGACGAGTGCTGGGTATCATTTGCTATGTGCTGTCAATGGCTGCCAACGGTGCGGCTGGATATTTCTCCTATCAGGCTTACGATTTGTCCATATCCTACGAGAAGGGGCTGCTGATATTTGTTCCGCTGTTTATTGTCTCCTACTGGTTCTCCACCTTCTACGGGCAGCTGATTGCGCCGAAGGGGCGGGACCTGCTTATCCCGAAGTGGCTCAACAACGTGCTCTACTGGCTCTCGACGCTGGTGAGCGTAGCGCTCATTGCCTTCTGGGGCTATATGGTCTACGACAAAAAGCTTTATCTTGCATTATAAAACTCCCCTCATTAAGGGGAGTTTTTTTTATCCGCAGCTCACCTTGTGGAATGCGTGTACCCACGGTCGCAGCACGCTCCTTCTGCGGTCGCGGTGCTGTAGTTCGATACTTATTCAAGGTACGGCGTGACATCAAAAAAAGGCTGTGCGAAATGCACAGCCTTTAGTTTTGTTTTAGCCCTTAACAGCACCCAGCGCGATACCGCGTATAATGAACTTGGACAGAGCAAGATAAACTATTACAACAGGCAGGATAGCCAGAACCATGTAGAGGTTCATGATACCTGCGTGAGCGATCTGGGGGTTGCCCTGGATCTGTGCCTTCATGTACTGGAGTACGAGAGGGATAGTCTTCTTGGTCTGGAGGATCATTCTAGGTGTGAAGTAGTTATTCCAGCTTGCTACGAAGGTGAAGATGCCCTGTACTGCGAATGCAGGCTTAAGGATAGGCAGAACGATCGAGTTGAAGGTTCTGAACTCTCCGCAGCCGTCGATACGAGCTGCTTCAACGATCTCAAGCGGCAGCGACGAATCCATATATTGCTTCATAAAGAAGAATACGGAAGGAGCTGCGATGGAAGGAATAATCAGCGGGATAAACGAGTCAATGAGACCCATCTTAATCATCAGACGGTAGAAACCGAGTGCGGAAGCCTGAGTAGGCACCATCATTACCAGCAGGATAAATGTGTAAGCGATCTTCTTAATTCTGAAATCATATACATGGATAGCATATGCAGTCAGAGCAGAGAAGTAAACGCTCAGAATACACGAAAGGCCGGAAATGAGGAAGCTGTTTGCAAACGAGCCTAAAATGTTACCGTAAATATGCTCGGTATCCTTTGAGAACAGGTTCTTGAAGTTGCTCCACAGAACACCGTGAGGCACGAATTCAATACCGTTCTGAACCTTACCTCTGGTAGCGTTAACTATCAGCAGGTAGAAGGGGAAAAGTGAGATTATGACAAGGAAGATGAGAACAACATATGCTATTATTCTTCTGATCATCAAGCTTGTCTTGCCGGTGCTTTCACCGACGACGTCAGCAGATCTTGGCATAGCATTATTCCTCCTTATCTAGATTTTGCGGGCTTTTTCTTCTTCTTCTTACCAGGCTCATCATTCATTACCTTGAGCGTTAAGAATCCGAGAATAGCCGAGATTATAAAGATCAGTACGCTTATTGCGCCGACCTGACCGATCGCGGAATCCTTACCGGTCTGAATTATCATAACGATAGTTTTCAGCTTACCGGAAGGCGAACCCATATCGGAGCCGATGAAGGACGGTACATCGAACATCTGCAGACCGCCGATCATCGAGGTGATCAGAACGTAAGCGAGAATAGGCTTAATAAGCGGGATGGTTATCCTCCAGAAGGTCTGTGTCGGGTTAGCACCGTCGATCTGAGCGGACTCATAGAGCGAGGTGTCGATACCCATAATGGCAGCCATCAGAAGAATGGTCGTATTACCGTACCACATCATAAAGTTGATGAAACCGACGATGCCGCGGGCGCCCCAGACCTGATCAAGCAGTGACATATCGCCGCCCGAGTTGAGCAGCGTATCCAGTGCACCGCCCTTTGTAAACAGCGAATAGAACAGCAGTGAGATAGCCGATGCCATGATAACGTTAGGCAGATAGATAACTGTCTTGAAGAAGCCCTGTGCCTTCAGCTTAAGGCGGATATCGGTGAACCATACAGCCAGCAGCAGTGAGAACACGATCTGGGGGATAAAGCCCACGAGCCAGATGATTATAGTGTTTACAAACGCCTGTGTGAACTGTGCGTTTTCTCCGATAAGAACGTCCTTGAAGTTTTTGAGGCCGCAGAAGCCGTTATCAACAACGTTTCCGGTAGGATTGAAAATGGAAATCGCACCGGTATCTACATAACGATCCATAAAGCTGTAGTAGAAGGTCTGAACCAGAGGAACAAGCGCAAAAATGATGTAAACTACGAAAAACGGGATCAGGAATATGTAGCCCCATTTAGCGTAGCTGATGCTTTTTTTCTTCATATTATACACCTACAATACAAACTTTGGTCAAAATGTAAATAAATAGAAGAATAAAAATCGGGGGGCAGAAAGCCTCCACCCCCCAATCCTTATGCTTAATTGTTCAGATGTGACTTATAAATTAGTCCATCGAGAGGTTAGCGTAGAGCTGAGTGATCTCAGTCTTGAAGGTAGCAAGAGCCTCGTCATAAGTAGCGTTGCCGAGGAAGTACTGCTTCATAGCACCCTGGAACTTCTCGTTGCAGCCCTGGTCATAAGCGCAGATCTTGTTGGTGAGGTCAACCTTCTCAGCAGCCTCAGTGAGGAGAGACAGATGATCCTGACCGCCAAGGAACTCGTTCTTGTAGCCGCCGTCGATCAGCTTCTTGATAGCTTCCTTGTTGTTGGTGTAGTCCTGCTGCTCGTCAGTGATCTTAGCCATAACGTCAGTATTGCAAGTCATCTTGAGCATGATGTCCTTAGTGATCTCGTTGTTATCGGATGTAGCGCAAGCGATGAGCCATGTGCCGCCCCAGAAATAAGACTGAGGACCAAGGCAAGCCTTCCACAGACCGTAACCGCCGTTACCTACCTCAGCCTTTCCGCCGTCATCGGTGGAAGTAGCAAGAGTGTTGCCCAGCAGGGTGAAAGGAATACCCCAAGTGGAGAAGAAGTAACCGAAGGTGTTGCTGTCGATCTTCTGGTCAGCAGTCCAGTTCTCGTCCCAAAGGGAAGTCTTGTGGTTGTAGCCCTTGTCGGTCCAGGACTTGGTCTGCTCAACCCAAGCAGAGATCTGAGGATCGATTGTGATCTTGTTGTCAGTTACCCAAGGAGCAGATACGTTGTTGGAGAAACATCTGTAAGTATCGTCGAAACCGGATACCATAGCGATGCCCTGCTCCTTCATCTTAGCTGCAACTTCCTCGAACTTGGTCCAATCAGAGAGCTGCTCCTGAACCTTATCGGGATCGGAAGTACCCAGAACCTTCTCTGCATAAGTGGTGTTGTAGAGGAAGAGGCCGGGGGTTGCCTGCCAAGAAACGCCCTTCAGAACGCCGTTAACAGTAGCAGCATCCTGGGTGTACTTGTACTGATTCTTCAGATCGTCGTCAGTCAGACCGATAACGCCCTTAACGTCAGCAGAAGCATCGGAATCGGTGTACTTAACGATGTAGTCAGCCTCAGCGAGGAACAGGTCGATCTTCATGTCGTCTGTAGCCTGAGTCTTCAGAGCCTCGTCGAGCTTGGTCTGGTAAACGTTATCCTTGTTGGTGTTGATAACCCAGTTAACCTCAACGCCTTCCCACAGAGCGGTATCCTTTACGGGCTCATAGTAGGTCTCGAATCTGCTCTTGAACTCGTCGTTCCAACAATAAATGTTGTAAACCTTCTTGGAATCCTTGCCGTCGGTAGAGGTGCTGCCGCCGTTAGAATTGGTGTCGGTACCAGCGGAAGAGCTGGAATCGCTGTCGCCGCATCCTGCCATCATTGTTGCAGCCATCATAACTGCGAACGAACCAGCAAGGATCTTCTTTAACTGTGCCATAGTAAATTTCCTCCTTAAATTTTGCATTATATTCTTTGTCCCGCGGGCTTTCCGCGTAACCTAATGCCTAGAGCTTTTTAACGGATCCTCCCTCGAGGAACTGTCCGTCAACAGTGATGACCTCCGTAAAGGTCGTCTGGGGGTTCTCGATTAACGAGATAAGTTGTTTCGCCGCCGTTGCACCGATTACAGGAGTATCCTGCGAATAGGTCGTTAGCCTTGGATTCAACAGCTGTGAATAAGCGATACCGTCGTATCCTATGATGGAGACGTCCTCCGGGACCGAAAGGCCCAAGTCCTTAATGGCATTGAGCCCGCCGATGGCGGCATAGTCGTCCGGCATAAAGATGCAGGTCGGTACGTCCTTACCCTTCAGCAGCTTTTTCGTGAGCTGATACGTTATATCGGGATTGCAGTAATCTCCGACCGGGAGCCATTCAGATCTGACCTCGATGCCTCTGTTCACGCACGCCTTATAAAATCCGGCGAGACGTTTTTCAGCGACAGCCGATCGCTTTCCCTGAATGTACGCGATCTTCGTATGGCCGCAATCCGCAGCGTAATTGAGCAGCTTTTCCATTCCGCTTTCATTGTTTGAGACGACCGCGGTTCGGCAGTCAAAGATGTGGTCAATCGTGACAACTGGTATGTCACCGTTGATGACCTCAAAAACGTCGGGTGCGGTGAAATCGGTGCATGCAATAACGATTCCATCCACACTGCGGTACTTACAGTGTTCATACGTTGACATTCGCCTGCCGCCTATATCCTTATTACTTATGAAAGTAATGTCATAGCCTGCAAGCTCCGCCTCAGTCTTGAAGCTGTTGAGCACCTTTGCGAAGAATTCGTGTGTAAGTCCTCTGCCCGCCTCATCAAGGAACATAACGCCCAAGTTGTACGTTCTGTTCGTTTTCAGAGCTCTTGCCTGGGCATTGGGGAAGTACCCCATCTCCCTGGCCGTACGCACAAGTCTTTCACGAGTAGCCTCGCTGACGTCCTTATGACCGTTCAGCGCTTTGCTCACTGTTGCAACCGAAACGCCGCAACGAACGGAAATGTCCTTAAGAGAAACCA
Source organism: Ruminococcus sp. (assembly GCA_017471405.1). GTDB lineage: Bacteria > Bacillota > Clostridia > Oscillospirales > Ruminococcaceae > FB2012. The sequence continues at coordinate 1,155 of JAFUTK010000050.1, read as the reverse complement.
ATGATATTTCCGCCTTTCAGTCATTTCAAACGTTTAAGCCGTAGCCTTACGTATGAAAGGACATAGTTTTTCAAACGTTTCCGTTAATAAAAATATACAATATTTCTCCTGAAATTTCAAGCACTTTTGAGTTTTTTTATGTTCTGTGTAATAAAATATGGAGCTTCCCACAAAATTCTTTACAGATTTTTGTGCATCCTACCCACATTTCAAGCTGTTGTGTTACCGCTTTGTTACAATTGACGGCTTTTTGGACGCTCTCTGAATGAGCTCAAAATGCCATTTTCTTCGCTTCCTCCTTTTATTACAAATCAACTAATTTTAAACAATCTTATTGGTGGAAAATGGACAAACGATTTTTAACATCGGGCAAGATTTTCGCATTTTAAACGTTTTCGTCATAATTTTTGAAGCAGTCTCGCCACTTCCCTTCCGAGGGCAAAAATCAACCTGTGAACTCCCTGATTTTCACATACACGATATCTTGTGGTCACACCTTCACCTTTTATAATGGTATTATTGCACAAAAGCAAAAAGAGCAGCGCATTTCTGCGCCGCTCTAATTTTGTTTGGCTTATCAGCCCTTCTTCTTCTTTGTAAGAACAATGGCTGCTGCACCGATCAGCAGGAAGGATGTGAAGCCTGCGCCGGCACCAGTCTTGGGTGCGTCGTCCTCGCCGCCGGACTTCTTGTCGTCGTCGCTGGGAGTGCCTTCGTCGTCGCTGCCGCCAGACTTCTTATCGTCGTTACCGGGCTTCTCTTCGTCGTCACTGCCGCCGGACTTTCTGTCGTCCTCATTGCCGCCAGGATTGTTTTCGCCGGGCTTGTCGTCCTCGCCGTCTGTACCCTTGTTGTCGTCCTCGCTGCCGGGATTATCGTCGCCGGGATTGTCATCGCCGGGATTGTCATCGCCGGGATTTTCTTCCTCAACCTCAGCGTCGCAAACCTTAACGGTCAGCTTGCCTTCGGTCTTGTCGTCATACAGATAGTAGCCGTCCTCGTTGTTCTCGTCCTTCTCGGTCTTGTTGGAGGTGCTCTCGGTAACTGTTACCTTGCCGTCCTCGTCGATTGTGAACTTGAACTCGGAGGTGATTACCTTGTACTCCTTGTCGCCGTCAATTATCTTGCCGTCGTTGTTCTCGTCACCCTTCTCGG
>JAFUTK010000049.1 GCA_017471405.1 Ruminococcus sp. | reverse complement strand
TTCAGAGAAAGGGTCAGCACATACATATTTATCGAATATACAGGTGATAAGAAAATTGACAGAATAAAGTCGGTACACAGCGAGGCAGGCGGACACAGCCTTGGCTTCTCATTTGACGAAACGCTTGACAAGGACTTTGAAAACAGTCTTGTGCTTATAGCAAACACAAACAATAACGAGGGCTTTTCTTATAATATAGATGTGAACTTTACTGACAGTAAGGGAGAGAGTGTGGAGCTGAATTTACAATATAAATAATGTCAAATGTAATTACCCCCGATTTGTCGTCGGGGGTATTTTTGATCCACTATTATTTGTCTATTTAATTGTTAAACCTTTGAAAAACTTCTGTATGGCACTTGCCCTTTTGCGGGGCGCTTATTTTAATTCGGAATTCCGAATTTGTTTATCTCCTCCGCAGAGGGAGAAATAATTTTTCAAAAAATATCCCTCCCCTATTGACATATCAGTGAAGATGTGTTATCATATGAATAGATGTTCAAGTGTTTGTTTTGAACATCAGAAGTAATGCAAATGATAATAAGGAGATGAGCCTATGAGCAATGAGGTCACTGACCAGGACGCTATGGATAAGCTGCTGACGGAAATGCCTCCCGACGAGCAGCTTTACGATCTGGCGGAGCTTTTCAAGGTCTTCGGGGACACCACAAGGATAAAGATACTCTACGCCCTGCTGGAAGCGGAGCTTTGTGTGGGAGACCTGGCGGACTACCTAAATCTGACACAGACGGCCTGCTCACATCAGCTTAGGGTGCTTAAGAACAACAAGCTGGTGCGGTTCAGACGCGAGGGCAAGGCGGTGTTCTATTCCCTTTCCGACGACCATGTTAAGGCCATACTGGAAAAGGGTATGGAGCACGTTGAGGAATAGAGCCAAGAATAGAAAGCAAGGGGAAGAATATGATATGGGATAAGGTCTCCGGGGTGTACGACTTCTTTGAGAATGTGTATAACGGAAAGGTCTACAACGGCACCGGAGTAATCGCCGCGGAGGAGCTGGAGCCCTGCGACAGGGTGCTGGAATGTGCCTGCGGAACGGGAGCTATAAGCGTATTTCTCGCTCCGAAATGCAGGAGCCTGACGATAACCGATATGTCAAAGGGTATGCTCTATGAGGCAGAGAAGAAATGCCGCAGATTTACAAACGTTAAGGTCAGGAAGGCTGACCTGACGAACCTAAAGGTGCCGGACGGCAGCTTTGACAAGGTAGTGGCAGGGAACGTGATACACCTGCTGGACGACCCAGAAAAGGCTGTAGCGGAGCTGGTAAGGGTCTGCAAGAAGGGCGGGAAGGTCATTATCCCGACCTACATCAACAAAGAGAAGGTATCGGCGGAGGGCGCAACAAAGCTGATAGGGCTGCTGGGTGTGGACTTCAAGAGAGAGTTTACGCTGGAAAGCTACAAGCAGTTCTTTGCCGATGCGGGGTATGAAAATGTAAGCTATAAGCTGGCGGAGGGCAGGATGCCCTGCGCGGTGGCGGTGATAACCAAATGAGCCTCAGGCTCATTTGAATTCGGAATTCGGAGTTCGGAATGCGGAATTAAGGAATCGGCTAACGCCGATGTATTTCGCGCTCCGCGCAGAGCGAGCCGCAGGCACGCAAAAATATGTCCGCGAATGCGGACTCCTCAATTCCGAATTCCGTATTCCGAATTCCGAATTAATTTAAGAAAGGACAGATTCATTATGAAAAAGACATTCAAGCTGGACGAACTGGACTGCGCTAACTGCGGCGCTAAGATGGAGAACGCTATCAAGAAGATAGACGGCGTAAACGACTGCACTGTAAGCTTCGTTACACAGAAGCTCACCCTCGATGCCGATGACGAGCGCTTCGATGCTGTGCTTAAAGAGGCTGTTAAGGTCTGCCGCAAGATCGAGCCGGATTGCGAGATAGTCATCAAGTGATATGAAACGCAAGCAAAAGAAAATTCTTGCCCGGATAATCATCAGCGCGGTGCTGCTCATCGTCGTCAAGATATTCGAGCCGGAGACCTGGTGGCTGGCTGCCCTGCTCTACGCGGTGCCATACCTCATCATCGGGTATGATGTGTTGCGCAAGGCGGCGATAAATATCCGCAACGGTCAGGTGTTTGACGAAAACTTCCTGATGGTGATAGCCACCATCGGCGCCTACGCCACCGGCGAGTTCACCGAGGCCGCTGCCGTTATGCTGTTCTATCAGACCGGCGAGCTGTTCCAGAGCGTGGCGGTGGGCAAATCGAGGAAGTCTATCTCGGCGCTTATGGATATCCGCCCCGACTACGCCAACATCGAGCGTGAAGGCGTGCTGGAGCAGGTTGACCCGGAGGAGGTAGCTGTCGGGGACGAGATAGTCATCAAGGTGGGCGAGAAGATACCGCTGGACGGCATTGTTATCGAGGGCGAGAGCTTTGTGGACACCTCCGCTCTGACCGGCGAGAGCCTGCCCCGCAGTGTTCACCCGGACGAGGACGTCATCAGCGGATGCATAAATCAAACTGGGCTTATCAAGGTGAGAGTTACCAAGCCCTTCGGGGAATCTACCGTCTCAAAGATACTGGACCTGGTGGAGAACTCCGCCTCCAAGAAGGCGAGGGCCGAGAGCTTCATAACGCGCTTTGCAAGGTACTACACTCCGGCAGTGGTGTTCGCGGCTTTGGCGCTGGCGGTCATTCCTCCCATATTTGCGGGCGGGTGGCTTAACTGGCTGCACAGAGCGCTGATATTCCTTGTTATATCCTGCCCCTGCGCACTGGTGATATCGGTGCCCTTAAGCTTCTTTGCGGGCATCGGCGGTGCGGGTAAGCAGGGTATACTGGTCAAGGGCGGCTGCTATCTGGAGGTGCTCTCCCGCAGCGGGACTGTGGTGTTTGACAAGACCGGCACCCTCACCAAGGGAGTGTTCAACGTAACGGTCATTCACCCGGAGCGCATTGGCGAGGCAAGGCTCATCGAGCTGGCGGCCTACGCCGAGAGCTACAGCACCCACCCCATTGCCAAGTCCATAATTGATGCATATAATGCAGACATCGACCGCCGCCGGATAGGCGCCTGCGAGGAGCTTTCCGGCAGAGGTGTGAGAGCCGTCATTGACGGGCTGGACGTATGCGCCGGCAACGACAAGCTGATGGACGAGATAGGTGTGAAGTGGCACCCCTGCCACCATGTGGGCACGACTGTTCACGTTGCGGTGGACGGCGTATATGCGGGGCATCTGGTCATCTCCGATGAGGTGAAGGAAACCTCCGCCGAGGCCATAAAGGCGCTTAAGGCAAACGGCGTCGGCAAGACTGTAATGCTCACCGGCGACTCAAAGGAGGTTGGCGAGGACGTTGCAAAGCGTCTGGGAATTGACGAGGCCTACACTCAGCTGCTGCCTGCCGACAAGGTAGAGAGGGTCGAGGCGCTCATCTCGCAGAAGAGCGAAAAGCAGGCGCTGGTATTCGTGGGCGACGGCATCAATGATGCGCCGGTGCTCTCCCGGGCAGACATAGGAATTGCAATGGGAGCTATGGGCTCGGACGCTGCCATTGAGGCGGCAGACATCGTGCTTATGGACGACGACCCGCTTAAGATAGCCAAGGCCATACGCATTTCCCGCCGGACTATCCGGATAGTCTACGAGAACATAATCTTTGCACTGGGCGTAAAGCTGCTGGTGCTGATACTTGGTGCGCTGGGGCTGGCCTCAATGTGGGCGGCGGTCTTTGCGGACGTGGGAGTATCGGTGATAGCCATACTCAACGCTATGAGGGCTTTGAGAGTCAAGGACTGAATGGCTGCTAAAGGCTCAGCATTAATAATGAGAAAAAGATACCTTCCCTGCTTTTGCGTGTTATCCCAAGGGGAAAATTCAAATTCTTATGTAACCCGGAAGGCTTTGTGCCTTCCGGGCTTTGCATTTATCCGGCATTCTTGACGGGCAGCAGTTCAATGCACTCGCCTTTTATGACTGTCGCAGCGTCCGGCAGGAACGTGAACTTGATGTCAATGCGGTTCCCGCAGGTCCGGGAGTATTTGACCTCCTTCTCCCAGACGTCGATGCGCCTGATGAATACCCTCAAAAGCTCCGGCGTTACCTTCGGCATCTCAACATATTCCCTTGCCTTCGCTATGAACTCGTTGACGCAGTCCTCACGAAGCTTGGCGGTGTCTATCTGAACTTCAAGCTCTGCGAGTTTCGCCTTGATGCTCTCCTGCTCCTGCTCGTAGCCTGCCGCAAGCTGATCGTAGCGCTCGGGCGTTATCCTGCCTACGACCCTGTCCTCATAGAGTGTGCGGATAATGCTGTTAAGCTGACCCAGTCTTGAGTTGTATTCCGCCTTGAGCTTCTCAGACTCCTTCAGGCGCTTCTTTGCTTCTGCTTCACCGTTTGACATTACCCTCGCATAGAACTCATCGGTGTGTTCCCTGGCGTAAGCGGTCATCTGCCTGAGCGCTGTCAGCACTATTTCGTCAAGCACAGCCGCACGGATATAATGTGCTGTGCAGTC
>JAFUTK010000048.1 GCA_017471405.1 Ruminococcus sp. | reverse complement strand
GTGCCTATCTATTATATCACATCTGTCTCCCTTTGTCAAGACTTTTTAAATCTTTTTTCGAGCTTTTTGTTCCGCTCTTCTCGGGCGACTTATTTATATTATCATATTTTCATTCCTTTGTCAAGGGGGTTTTGGAGATTTTCCCGATTTCATATCTTCTCACAACAAGATTGATATCATTTTGTGAAAAATGCGTTTCAAGGTGGTAAAGCGTTAAAAAAGGCCTCCCCGCCTGGCGGCGGAAATGCCTTTCAAAAATCAGTTTTCTTCGTTCAGGTCGGGAACGAATTCCTCGTTTAAAATAACGTAGTCCAGCACATTACTGTAAAACTCGGAGGGGTTTATCAGCACCTTGGCCTTGATGTATTCCGCCTGCTCCTTGTCAGGGGCGAAGAGTGTCATATCCATCAGCGTCAGGCCGCCGTCCTCACAGATGCACCGCACCTTATAGCCCTTATCGCACTCGGTAAGCTCAAATCTTACCTCCTGCTCGGCGCGGAGCTTGGCAAACAGCTTCAAGCCCGCCGCATAAATCCTGTCCCGGACGCTTTTATTGACTATCCCTTTGAAGCTCTCGGCTCCGTTCCTTCCGGCATCGGTGAGCTCGTAGTACTCCGTTCCCTCCCGCTCTGTCAGCAGCAGGGTGCCGTTTTGCAGCATTTGCTCAATTGCCTCGGCGTAGAGGAAGTAGTTGACTACCCCGTCACCGGTGGCTATCTCCCGCAGCTGGGCCGGGGTGACCTCCCGGTCTATCTTATCGAGGAAGTACGCCAGCAGGATCTTGACCTCAAAAACATTCACCGGATTGAATACATCGGAGGTGATGTTCATAAAAGTGCCGTCCAAGGCTCGACCTTCTTTCGTCAGAAATTGGGATAATCCAGCATATGGTTGAGCAGGGCAATATTCACCGCAGCCTCAACACAGGGCACTGCTCTCGGAACTACGCAGGGGTCGTGTCTGCCCTTGATGGCGATGGTCTCGTTCTTAAGAGCGGAGTAATCCACCGTATCCTGCGGCTTTGCGATTGAGGGAGTGGGCTTGAAGGCCACTCTCAAGGTAATGGGCATACCGGAGGAAATGCCTCCCAGAATACCGCCGTGGAAATTCGTCCTCGTCACAACGTGACCAAGCTCATTCACATAGAACTCATCGTTATTCTCAGAGCCCAGCATTTTCGCAGCGTTGAAGCCTGCACCGAACTCCAGCCCCTTGACTGCGGGTATTCCGAAAATTATCTGTGCAATAGAATTTTCCAGTCCGTCGAAAATGGGAGAGCCCACACCTGCGGGAACGTTTATTGCGATGCACTCGATAACTCCGCCGACGCTGTCCTGACACTCTCTGGCTTTCTTGATGTCGTTTATCATCATTCTGCCCTTGCGCTCGCTGATGGTGGGAAATTCCTTGCTGCGCAGGGTGAGGATATCCTCGCGGGATGTCCTGATGGGGTCAAAGCTCTCGTCCTTTATCTTATGTATCTCGGCAATGTGGGCGCCCACATAGATGCCGCGTCTTTCAAGTATCTGACCTGCAACGGCGCCCGCAAAGCAGAGGGGAGCCGTCAGTCTGCCGGAGAAATGTCCGCCGCCTCTGGGGTCGGAAAAGCCGCGGTAGCGCAGCGCGCCGGTATAGTCAGCGTGGCCGGGTCTTGCCAGCTTGGAAAGCTTGACATAGTCGGTGGAGTGTTGGTCTGTATTTGCAATAAAGGCGCAGAGGGGTGTTCCGGTGGTCTTGCCATTGAAGTAGCCGGACATTATCTGCGGGAGATCCTTTTCCCTGCGCTGGGTGGTAGTACCGTCCTTTTTCGGAGCGCGGCGTGCCATGAACTCCATGAGCTTGTCCATATCTATGCTTTCTCCGGGAGGAACGTTATCCATACATACGCCGATAGCCGGTCCATGGCTCTCCCCGAATACCGAAAAGCTTATCCTGTTGCTCCATGTTGATGACATTGTCTTTCCCCGCTTCCTTAATTGATAACTATTTGTATACGCCGGACTTGCCCATGAAATAATCGCTGATGATCTCCTTGTGCTTAGAGCTGTATATTTCCGGGAGGGAGTCCTTCGAGAACCATGCAAGCGCTAAGGTCTCATCGGTGCTTTCCGCCATCTCACCGCCGGTTATATGCGCCGCAAAGGCGACGGTCACAGGCTGGAGCTTGTCCCCGTTTTTAAGCTCGATCATCGGCTTTGAGTAAATGCCTATGAGATATTCAATCTCGGCTGTCAGCCCAGTCTCTTCCATAAGCTCGCGGTGAGCGGTCTCGGCGACAGATTCGCCCAGCTCACATATCCCGCCGGAGAGCCCCCACTTCCCGCAGTCTGTCCGCTGCTGGAGGAGTATCTCTCCCTTTTCGTTATGAATGACCATACAGGCTGCCGGCATGAACACAGGCTCGTGCCCGACCATACCTCTGATATAAGAAACATAATCCACGGCACTGCCCTCACTGTCCGACTTATGCTTTGAGCCCTTCAAAATCCTCCCAGAAGCCGGGATAGGATTTCGATACGCACTCCGCTCCACTTACCGTCACAGGCTGCTCACATCTTGTGGAAGCTATAGCCATAGCCATAGCGATACGGTGGTCGGAGAAGGTCTCCACAGCGACACCGCCTTTTAGCTTTCCTGAGCCGACGCCCTTGATTATAAGCGAATCCTCAGTGGAGGTGACCTGCCCGCCCAAAAGATTTAGGTTTTTCTCCATAGCTGCAAGCCTGTCGCATTCCTTTATCCTGAGCCTTCCGGCGCCGGTAAGGCGGCTCTCTCCCTCACAGAAGGAGGCAAGCACAGCCAATATCGGCACAAGGTCCGGGATATCGGAGCAATCCTGCTCAAAGCATTTGAGTACACTATTTTTATTATACACTACTTCTCTGCAAATTTCAAGGATTTTTTTGTCGCCTTGATATGAATTTACATTTAGGCCATTTATTGTAACGCTGCTGCCCAAGGCATTTGCGACCTCAAAAAACGCCGCCTGAGACCAGTCCCCCTCTACCCGAAGGTCACAGGCCTTAAGCCTGCCGCCTCTGACGGTGTAGCCGTCCTTGTCCTCTCCCACCTCACAGCCGAATTTGCGCAGGCAGTCAACGGTGATATCAACGTAGGGCCGGCTTTCCAGATGAGAGGTCAGGGTTATCCTGCTCTCGCCGGGAACAGCGGAAAGCGCCAGCAGCAGCCCGGTGATGAACTGTGAGGAAATATCCCCGCCCATTCTGTACTCCCCGGCAGTCAGCTTTCCGCTGACGGTAAAGGGCATAGTGTTGTGATAGTCAAAGCAGGCACCGTGGTTAGGCAGCTCCTCCAAAAAGGGCGTAATGGGGCGGTTGGGGAGGTTCGCTCTGCCAAGAAATGTGGCCTTGACCCCCAGAGCCGCGGCTATGGGAATGATAAAGCGCAGAGTCGAGCCGCTCTCGCAGCAGTCGATGACAGCCTCTGCCGGAGGCTCCTTTATCCCGCGTATGCGGGCGGTATCGCCCTCAAGAGCAACGTCAGCACCCAGCGCTTTTACAGCGCCTATGGTCGCTAAAATATCCTTTGAGGGATAGACATTCGTTATCACCGACTCCCCCTCCGCCAGCGCCGCGGCGATGATAAGCCGGTGTGCCACGCTCTTTGAAGCGGGGATATCAACGCTGCCCTTAAGCGGCGAGGGTGTAAGATACTTGTCCATTCGGTATTCTCCCTTTGCTCACATTTCTTCAAGCACAGCTGCTATCTCCTCCTCGGAGATGCGCTTTGCGAAGTCGTTGTCGCCGAACTGCATAACTGCGCCTATTTCCTTCTGGAACACAAAGCGCAGCTTGCCGTCCCTGACCTTTTTATCGGTGTAGAGCTTGCGGAGCAGCTCGTGCTTGTCAATGTATTTGGGGACGTTCACCGGCAGCTTTGCCCTTGCGAGCAGCTTTTCCACCCGGGCAACGTTCTCCCGGCTGATATAGCCCAGCTGGCAGCCCAGCCTTGCCTGCGCCGCAAGTCCTATGGAAACAGCCTCGCCATGTAAAAGCTCATAGCCGGAAACCGTCTCGATGGCTCTGCCTACAGTGTGACCCAAATTGAGCACCTCCCGCAGACCGCTCTCGCGCTCGTCCTGCATTACCACGTTGTATTTTATCTCGCAGTTCTTCTGCGCTATATACTCACACGCGGAGGCTTCCCCCGCAAGGATATCCTCAATGTGCTGCTCGAGGTAGTCAAACATCTCGGCATCGGCAAGGCAGGCGTGCTTTACCGTCTCCGCCAAGCCGCTGGAGAGCTGTCTCTCGTGGAGAGTTTTCCAGCAGTCAATGTCGATGTAGACCTTTTTCGGCTGATTGAACAAGCCTATGAGATTGGTGGCAAGGGGCGTATCTACGGCGGTCTTGCCGCCTACCGAGGCATCCGCCGCCGCAAGAAGGGTGGTGGCATAGTTGACAAAGGGCACTCCCCTGCCAAAAGTGCCGGCGACAAATCCCGCAAGGTCGGTCACAACTCCGCCGCCCACTGCAATGACCGCGCAGTCACGGCGAAAGCCCGCTGCCAGCATTGAGTCCTCCACGAACTCCTTCATTTTGCGGGTCTTGGATTTCTCCCCCTCCGGGATAACGAACATCGTCGCGGCAAAGCCGGCGGCGTTCAGCTTATCGGCGATGTCCCGAGCATACAGCCCCTCGACTATGGAATCGGTCACCACAGCCAGCTTGCGCCTGCTGCCCACAAGGCCGTTCTTAAGGTCATCCACAAGCCTGTCCTGTAAGGCTCTGCCTATCTCTATATCATAGGAGTCGTCAACGACTCTTCTGAGCTCACATCTGAATTTCATTGGAGATCTCCCCTTTCGTACTTTACATTATAGCACATTATGAGAGGGATATCAACCCTCGGCGTTCAGCTCGTCGTGGAAGAAGTGCTCCGTAGCTCTTATCCTCTTCATAGCTGCGGCAAACTGCTCAGGAGTGAGGGACTGTGCGCCGTCGCTCCATGCATTCTTGGGGTCGATGTGGACTTCTATCTCCAAAGCATCTGCGCCCGCCGCAACTGCTACCAGCGACATAGGCTCAACGAGAGAGTTGATACCGGTGGCGTGGCTGGGGTCAATGACTATGGGCAGATGTGTCTTCTGACGAAGCAGCGGAACAGCGGAGATATCCAGCGTGTTGCGGGTCTCCGGCTCGTAGGTGCGGATGCCTCTCTCGCAGAGAATGACCTTGCTGTTGCCCTCGGACATAATATACTCTGCACTCATCAGCAGCTCCTGCAAAGTGGCGGAAAGTCCGCGCTTTAAGAGGACGGGCTTGTCGCAGCGGCCGAGAGCCTTCAGCAGAGTGAAGTTCTGCATATTTCTCGCACCCACCTGCACGACATCAACATCAGCGAAAAGGTCAAGGTCGGAGAGGTCCATTATCTCGGTTACGATGGGAAGTCCCGTCTCCTTTCGGGCTTTCAGCAGCAGGTCGATGCCCTCCTTGCCCAGACCCTGGAAGGCGTAGGGCGAGGTGCGGGGCTTGAAGGCGCCTCCCCGGAGGAAGTCAGCGCCCGCCTCCTTGACGGCAATGGCAGTCCTCATCAGCTGATCCTCGGTCTCCACCGAGCAGGGGCCCGCGATGACGGAAAGGGAGCCTCCGCCTATCTTTCTGCCGCCCACCTCTATAACGGTGTCGTCCGGGTGGAAACGTCTGTTGGCGTTCTTGTAGGGCTCCTGAACCCGCTTTACGGTCTCAACGATTGCCTTAGCCCTTACCGCGTCGATATCCACCGAGGTGGTATCACCGATAAGACCGATAATGCGAGAGTGCACGCCCGTTACGAGATTTGTCTTGACATCAAAGGTGTGGAGCCAGTCCATCAGCTCCGCTACCTGCTGTTCCGTTGCCTGATCCTTGAGTACGATTACCATAATAAAAACCTCCTGATAAATAAAAAGCAGCCCGGACGTGTCCGAGCTGCAAAAATTACTAATGTTCAGGTCATATCCACCCTACATATTCAGCTCACACACGACAAAGAGACCTTAGCAAAGTAAAAGCTAAAGCCAAAAAAGCCGTATGTAAAGACTGCATTATGCTTGGAGTACATAGCCTGTCATCCTTTCTTGTGATATTGCAATTATACTCCCATTTAATGGGAGTGTCAAGCTTGAGTTGAGTTTTTTTACATTTTGTTCACAACAGTCCTACCGCTCCAAGGGTCTGTATCTTTTGTCTTCTGACCGTATCTGTAATTGAAAAGCTCCGGACAAAGTTATGCCCCGAGCCATACAAAAGTAAAAGCCCTCACCCAGCAGGGGGCGAGGGCATTCGGTGGCGCACCGTGTGCGCCTGGTGAACTAGCGGGGATTCGAACCCCGGACCCTTTGATTAAAAGTCAAATGCTCTGCCGACTGAGCTACTAATTCACGGTGTTTAAAGTCTCCGCAGCGGGTCTTTCCACAGCGACTAATATATTATAGCAGGATTTTTTGAGTTTGTCAAGTGGCGCGAGCGGATTTGTTGATTATCACACATCTATGGAGAAAACATAGTCGTCCATAACAAAGCCCTCACCGATGTCCGCCTTCTGCTCGCGTATGACCTCCATTCCCCAGTGGCGGTATACTGCCACCGACGAATCGTTGTGACGGTTCACCGTCAGCCATACGCTGCCAAGCCCCAGCTCTTGGGCGATTTCCTTTATCCTCTCAAACATCAGAGAGGCATAACCCTTCCCGCGGACGCTTTTGTGAAGATACAGCTTGGACAGGAACAGCGTGCCGTCGCCCTTGTCGGCTATGGCAAAATACCCCCTCTGGGCGCCGTCCTCAAAGAAGCCGTAGTATTGGTAATGCTCAGCCGCCAACTGATGCTTCATAGCCTCAAATGACTGGAATTTTACAAGCATATATTCTATCTGCTCATCGGTGATAATGCCGTGGAAATGCTCACGCCATATCTCCGCCGCAAGAGCGGCATTGGCTTTGAGCTGTTCGTCTGTTTCAAGTCTGATGATATCGGTCATAGTATCTGCTCCTTTTCTGTCGGGGAATGTCATTCCTCGCTGCCCTTTAAAAACTCAACGAACTGCTTGGCGGCTCTGGGAGAGCGTCCCCCTCTGGCGAGGGCGAACTGCTCCGCCCGGAGGAAAAGCTCCTCCTGCGGGATATTCAGCTCGTACTGTGCGGCCAAATCCTTTACCACCGAGAGATAGAGCTGCTTGTCCGGCTTGCGGAACAGCACACGCAGTCCGAAGCGCTCTGACAGAGACAGCTGCTCCTGCATAGTGTCGTTGCGGTGGACCTCGTCGCCCTCACGGGCGGAGAATGTCTCCCGCACCAGATGCCTGCGGTTGGAGGTGGCGTAAATGACCAGATTTGCCGCCGTAGAGGAAACGCTTCCCTCCAGTATGGCCTTGAGGGCTGCGTAATCGTCGTCGTCCTCGGTGAAGGAGAGGTCGTCGATGAACACTATGAACTTAAGCGGGTTGCGGCTGATGTGCTTGACGATATTGGGTATCTCGTGCAGCTGCTTTTTCTTGAGCTCGATGAGCCGCAGGCCCTTGTCGGCGTACTCGTTGGCTATGGCCTTGACGGCGGAGGATTTTCCAGTTCCGCAGTCGCCGTAAAGCAGGACGTTGTTGGCAGGCTTGCCCTTTATCAGCGCCATGGTATTTGCTATGACCTCCGCCCGCTCCTGCTCGTAGCCGGAGAGCTGTGAAAGCCTGATATCGTCCGGGTACTCCACAGGAACAATCTCCCCGTCCGTGACAATAAAGACGTGATACTTGGCGTAGATGCCGTAGCCGTACTGCCCTATCTGCATAACTCTTTCGGCGTATATCTTGGAGAAGTCAAGCGCCTCTATCTCGTATCGCGGCATAAAGCCGTCGTAGCCGATGCGCTCTATAAGCTCCTCGCAGGAGATGCGGGAAAGCTCCTCCATTGTATAGAGCTCGTTTGCAAGGCACTCCTCGATGAGCCAGCCGGTATCAACGCCCTCGCCCTTGCGGAGCATATAGATATTCTCGTTTTCCAGCACCAGCCGCAGCACATAGAGGGTCAGGCTCTCGCTCTCGCTGTAGAGCTCCGCTGTAAAGGAGCAGTAATCCTTCAGCGCCGCCTGTCTGTCGCCGCGAACAAGGTCGTCCATTGTTCTTATCATCAGGGAAATGACCCTATCCTTTTTAACGTCCCGGAAAAGCACCAGAGTATCCAGTTTCTGCATCATAAGCTTAATGTCTATCATAGCGGACTTCCTTTCTGTCGGTGATGATTTTAAATGAGCTTCTATTCCGATAAATCGGAAGATGTGCGGGTATTGTATTTCGCCGGAAAAGGGTATCTCTCCGCCGAAGGCGGAGAAAATATCCTTTTCCGGAATATATCCGAGCCGGGCGCCCGCAGATTGCTGTCCTAGGTACGGAAAAACGTTCGCTGCGCTCACTGTTTCCTGTGTAGTGTGAGCTATGACATTTCGGCGCTGCGAATTGCTGAGTTCTTGACACTTCAACTAGGTCTGAAAAGACAGAGCCTTTTCCTACACTTGCGCAGCGCCGAGTTGCGGCTGGCGCCGCAAACGAGGCTCTGCCTCGAGCTCCGGTCAGGGCTCTGCCCCATTTTATCCGAGCTTGTCGAGGATAAAATTACCCCGCAAGCCTCTGGCGCGAGGCTTGACCGCGCGCTTTTTAACGCGCTTCGCGTTCGTTATCCCTACAACTTCTGATTTATCGTACAACTCAAAAAGTAAAACTTAATCAAATAAATTATACCCCCCTATGCAAAAAATGTCAATAGAAAAACGGCGCCTCCCGCAATGGAAAGCGCCGCGATCATTTCTATTATCAGAGCTGGTGAACAACGAATATCTCGTAGATGCTCTTGATTGCTGCCTCAAAATCCTTCTCGGCTACACCGATGATGATGTTAAGCTCGCTGGAGCCCTGGTCGATCATCTTAACGTTGACGTGAGCGTGTGCGAGTGCGGAGAAGATGCGTCCCGCTGTTCCTCTTGCGGATTTCATAGCTCTGCCCACTACTGCAATGAGTGCCAAATCGGTCTCAATGTCGATGGAGTCGGGGTGAACGTTTCTGTGAAGGCCGGAGAGTATCTCCTGCTCCTTGGGCTCGAACTCGGTCTGATGAACAACAATGCTCATAGTGTCGATGCCGGAGGGCATATGCTCAAAGGAGATGCCGTTCTTCTCGAACACCTCAAGCACTCTCCTGCCGAAGCCCAGCTCGGAGTTCATCATATCCTTCTCGATGTTCACAACGGTGAAGCCCTTCTTGCCGGCAATACCGGTGATGGTGAACTGGGGCTTCTGGGAGGTGCTCTCGACTATCATTGTGCCAGGGTCGTCGGGGGCATTGGTGTTCTTGATGTTGATGGCGATGCCCGCCTTGCGGACCGGGAAGATTGCGTCCTCGTGGAGCACGCCGGCGCCCATATATGAGAGCTCGCGGAGCTCCTTGTAGGTGATGGTGTTGATAGGCAGGGGGTCCTTTACTATCCTGGGGTCGGAGATCAGGAAGCCGGAAACGTCAGTCCAGTTCTCATAGAGGTCTGCGCCCACGCCTGCCGCTACGATAGAGCCGGTGATATCCGAGCCGCCGCGGGAGAAGGTCTTGATGGTGTCGTTAGGCATGGAGCCGTAGAAGCCGGGAACAACTGCCCTGTCGATGCCGATGAGCCTCTCGGCTACTGCCTTCTGGGTGCGCTCTGCGTCGAACTCGCCGGTCTCCTTGAAGAAGATGATGTCGGCGGCGTCAACGAACTCATAGCCCAGATACTTCGCCAGCACGATGCCGTTTAAATACTCGCCTCTGGAGGCGGCATAGTCGCGTCCTGCCTTGCCTATGAAGCAGGCCTTTACGATGTTGAACTCATCGGTCAGGTCAAGGTCGAGACCCAGCCCCTCGATGATGCCGTTGTATCTTTCCTTTATCTTCTCAAAAGCCTCGTCAAAGCTCTTGCCCTTGGCTGCCAGATCATAGCAGGCATAGAGCATATCGGTGACCTTGGTATCCTCGGAAAAACGCTTTCCGGGTGCAGAGGGGACAACATAACGTCTGGAATCCTCCGCGTGGATAATATCGGCGACCTTCTTGAACTGCTCGGCAGATGCAAGGGAGCTGCCGCCGAACTTAACTACTTTAGTCATCATTCATTCTCCTTATCATACGCCCGCAGGCGCGCAAATTCTCACCTAACTATTATATAATATTACCGCCTTATAAGTCAATGGGCATTTCGCAGAAAAAAGTCGGCATTTTGTGTGTGCGTTTGTGAAATACGCTTGTATTTCACAGGCGGACACATTTGCGGGATTTGTCCGTCATATTTCCGACATTCTCCGAATATAATAGTAGCAAACAGCTCAAAGGAGGACTGACAAATGAAAGGACAGCTGCAAGTGATGGCAGTTTTCGCGGTGTTTCTCATTACGCTGCCGATGATAGCGCTGATAAAGCCCCGGAGCGTCAGCTCTGAGCCGGCAGAGGCCGAGGTATCGGAAACCCTGCTCTTTTTTGATGAGGACAAGCAGGAGACTATCCCCCTCCCTATGAGGGAGTACATCATCGGGGCGGTGGCAGCACAGATGCCCGCCGACTTTGAGCAGGAGGCTCTTAAGGCGCAGGCTGTGCTGGCTCATACCTATGCCCTGAGAAGAATACGAGAGGAGGAGCTCTCCCCGACGCCGGAGCTTGGCGGCGCCCACATCAGCAGCAACAGCTCGGTCTATCAGGCATACTTTGACGAAAGCTCCCGCCGGGAGCTGCTGGGAGACGGTTACTCCGAGCTCTCAAAAAAGCTGGAGCTTGCCGCCGACTATGCCCTCTCCCGCTGGCTGACCTTTGAGGGGGAGCCCATCATTGCGGCGTTCCACGCCGTCTCCTCCGGCAGGACCGAATCGGCGCAGGAGGCTTGGGGCGAGAATATCCCCTACCTAGTCAGCGTGGAAAGCCCCCTTGACCTTGAAAGCCCCCTCTGTCTGTCTGAAATAACGCTGACGGAGGCAGAGCTGAAAGACCGGCTCTCCGGCATTTTTCCGGAGATGACGAGTGATGATATCACTGTTAAGGTCACCGAGCGCAGCTCTGCCGGCAGTGCGCTGACGGTGCTGCTGGGGGAGAACAGCTATGTTTCCGGTAGGGTGTTTGCCGCAGCGCTGGGGCTGCCCTCCGCCTGCTTTGAGGTGACAGCCGGAGAAGGGAGCTGCACTTTCACTTGCAAGGGTCGGGGGCATCTTCTGGGTATGAGCCAGACCGGCGCAGAGCTTATGGCAGAGGAAGGCTCATCCTGCGAGGAGATACTCTCCCATTATTTCCCTGATGCACTGCTAAAATGCTCCGAAAGGGTCGGGTAAGCTTTTGCTAACGCTCCGAACGGGTCAAAAATTTTCTATTTATTAATAATTTTATATACAAAAGCTATTGCAATTTTCTGAAAATATGTTATCATATAATTACGGAACGAAGCAAGGCTTCGTCAACTGCTCCGGACTTCTCCGGGCAATAGGTATATAGGAGGTTTGTATTATGGCTTATTCTATCGGTGAAGAGTGCATCGGCTGCGGCGCTTGCGTTGACGCATGTCCCGTAGGTGCTATTTCTCTGGACGACGCTAAGGCTGTTATCGACGCCGGCGCTTGCATTGACTGCGGTTCCTGCGCAGCTACATGTCCTGTTGAGGCACCCAAGGCTGAGTAATTTCTGAAAGCAAAGAGCCCGTGTGATGACACGGGCTCTTTTTTTATGTCTTTTAAGTCGCGCTGCGCTCCCTTTGGTCGCTTGGGTGTCTGCGGGCGTACACTATTCGTGCCGCGTTCGTAAATTCGTCCGTAATGTGACGGTTGTGCTTGCATTCTTGAAAGTGAGTGCAAGGCGTGCACCACGCAATTAGCCACGCAAAGTCAGTGTGCTGACTTTGCGTTAAGCTCCTCTTAGTCGCTTCTGCACCCGAGGCCTGCCCATTTCCGTTGCCTTAAAAAAAGCGCACCGTCTTAGCGATGCGCCTTTTGCAGTCATATCACTTGTTCAGAAGCTCCTCCTGCGAGAGCAGCTTGTACTTGCCGTCGAAGGCTTCCTCTGCCTTCTCGTTGCTGTCGGCGCGGAGGATAAGGTAAGCCTCTGCGCTCTTCTCGCTGACGAAGGCCGAGTACATATACTCAACGCTTACGTTGTTGTCGTAGAGCACCTGCATTGCCGCTGCCAGCCCGCCGGGAACGTCGGGTATCTGAATAGCCAGAACGTTTGCCACCGTTACGGCGCAGCCGCCTGCCTTAAGAGCCGCAACTGCCTTGTCGGCGTCGTTGACGATGAGGCGAAGGATACCGAAATCCTTGGTATCGGCAACGCTCATAGCGCGGATATTTATGCCGTTGTCCGCCAACAGCTTTGTGATAGCCGAAAGTCTGCCGGGACGGTTCTCCGCAAATATAGATAACTGCTTTACTGTCATTATATATCACTCCCTAGTATGTATTTTTATCACTGATCTGCTGTGAACAGCACCCAGAGTCCCTGCTTAGCTGCGTGGCGGAAGAAGGGTACTGCGTCCTGAAGGTACTCCCAGGAGTATTCCATATCCTCCTTTGAGCGTTCCTCTTCGGGGTAGGTATCGTCGATGCTGTCATAGCCCTTTTTGAACTGCGCCTTTGTCAGCTTTTCAAGCCCCTGCGCCAGCTGTGAGGCCATAAGCGGAGGCTTGGCAGTGATGATGTAGTCGTCATACTCCTCGCCGTCAAAGTACAGCAGCTCGCCGCCCAGTATCACTCCGCCCAGCGGGTACTCCCCGCAGTCAAAGCAAAGGGAGCCGTCGGTGAGGGAGCGGTGTATGGCGTCCCACGCCTTGTCCAGCTCATAGGTTCGCTCGGGGTAGTCCTCAAAGTAGAGCTCCTCAAGCTCCTCCGAGATATAGGCCGGTCGCTCACCCATAGGCAGCTGACGGATATGCTCGACTACCTCCTCCGGCACTGCGAACAGAACTCCGAGGCAGCTCATATCAGACCAGCTTTCTTGTATCTATTACTCTTACGGCCTTGCCCTCGGAGCGAGGAATAGAATTGGGCTCAACCAGCCTTATCTTTGCCTTGATGCCGAGAACGGAGAGCATATCCTGACCGATCTTTCTCTCCAGCTCCTCGATAGAGCGGATAGTATCGGAGAACATCTCGTCTGTCAGCTCAACTCTGATCTCGAAGGTATCGGTGTTGTTCTCACGGCCTACGATGATCTGATAGTTGGGAGACGCATTGCTCATCTTAAGCAGCACGCTCTCTATCTGGGACGGGAATACGTTTACTCCGCGGATGATCAGCATATCGTCGGAGCGTCCCATAGGCTTAGCCATCTTTACGAGGGTTCTTCCGCACTTGCACTTGCCTCTGGTCAGAACGCAGATATCTCTTGTTCTGTAGCGCAGCAGGGGGAATGCCTCCTTGGTGATGGAGGTGAACACCAGCTCGCCCTTGGTGCCGTCGGGGAGCACCTCTCCGGTGTCGGGGTCGATGATCTCAGCGATGAAGTTATCTTCGTTGATGTGCATACCGGTCTGGCACTCGCACTCGAAGGCAACACCCGGGCCGCTGGTCTCAGTGAGGCCATAGATGTCGTATGCCTTGATGCCCAGGCTCTTCTCTATTTCCTGACGCATTTCCTCTGTCCAGGGCTCTGCGCCGAAGATACCTGCCTTGAGCTTGATATCGTCGGGAGTGTAGCCCATCTTATGAAGTGTCTCGCCTATGTACGCAGCATAGGAGGGAGTGCAGCAGAGAATGGTGGACTCCAAATCCATCATAAACTGGATCTGTCTCTCGGTGTTTCCAGAGGACATAGGAAGTGTAAGGCAGCCTACCTTATGTGAGCCGCCGTTGAGGCCGGGACCGCCTGTGAACAGACCGTAGCCGTAGCAGACCTGGCAAACGTCCTCATTTGTTCCGCCCGCAGCTGTGATAGCTCTGGCGCAGCAGTCCTCCCAGAGGTCGATATCGTTCTGTGTGTAGAACGCAACAACTCTCTTGCCGGTAGTTCCGCTGGTAGACTGTATACGCACGCAGTCGGAAAGGGGCTTTGCCAGCAGTCCGTAGGGATAAGCGTCTCTCAGATCAGCCTTGGAGAGGAACGGCAGCTTGTGCAGGTCCTCGATGCCCTTGATGTCGTCGGGAGTAACGGCCTTCTCCTCCATCTTCTTCCGGTAGTACGGAACATTGTCCCAGACGTGGCGAACCTGCTTAACAAGCCTTTCGCTTTGCAGAGCACGCATTTTCTCGGGTTCCATACACTCGATCTCTTCATTCCAGTATTTGCCCATGGGTACACCAACTCCTTTTTGAACCATGTATAACTATTGCCGTTCCCCTGCTCGGGGAGCAAATGACCATTGATAATATCTTTCCCTCGCCGCTGCGCGGCTCGGGACTATGCGGAAAACGATATTTCCCGCCTGACGGCGGGAATACCGTTTTTCGCCGATTAAATCTACCGTTTTCAATACGGGAGCATCAGTCCTTTTACTGTGCAGCTCTTCCCAGCGCGAAGGCCTTCTTGTTGAGTTCCAAGAACTTTGCGGGCACGCACTGCTCTAAGGCTGCCTGCCATACGCTTTCATCAAACTGCATCTTTGTGGACACAACGCCCATCAGCACTACGTTTGAAGCCTTAGCTGTTCCTGCCTGCTCTGCGAGAGTGAGGGCGTCCACTGCGATAACGTCAACGCCCTGCGCCTTTATCTTCTCGATGATGTCATCGGGATAAACAGCAACACCGTTTATGACCGGCATAGGGTCTATCTTCTGAGTGGAGGTGACAAGGTGTCCTCCCTTTTTGAGGAAGGGCAGCCAGCGTGCAGCCTCCAGCTGCTCAAAGCTGATGATGATATCCGCCTCGCCCTTGACGATAACGGGACTTGCCACCTCGTCGCCGTACTTGACGTAGGTAACAACCGAGCCGCCTCTCTGGCTCATTCCGTGCACCTCGCTGACCTTGACCTCAAAGCCCTGTGAGAGCAGCACGTTTCCGATTATTCTCGATGCCAGCAGCGAGCCCTGTCCGCCGACTCCGACTATCATTATAGATTTAGTCTCCATAAAAATATTCTCCTTAAGAGTTATTTATACTTCTGAATTTCTTTATCTCTTCGTTTTCCTTTTTATCCTTGTACCTTGAAAATACAATCACAGCCGACAGAATAATCATCAGGCTTACCGGCGATGTCAGCAGAAGCGCCGTCAGCGCTTTCGCATAATCGTAGCTGGTTTTCTCTGTCTCCTTAACACCGCTTATTAGGCAGGCTGTGATAAGGGTAAGCTGCAATATCAGAAGCAAAACGAATGTGGCAAGATAAAAGTTTTTCTTCATTGATTTATTCGCCTATGGCGCCCAGCTTGCACATCTCGGTGCAGATGCCGCAGCCGACGCACTGGGTGTGGTCGATGGTCATCTTCTTATCGTGTATCGAGATGGCGGGACAGCCTATCTTCAAGCACTGCTTACAGCCGACGCATTTGCTGTGGTCGCACTTAAGAGGCGGGTTATGCTTAACGTATTTGAGCAGAGCGCAGGGCCTGCGGCTGATGATGACGGAGGGCTCTTCCTTTTCAAGCTCCTCCTTGATAACAGCCTCAGTCTCCGCCATATGGTAGGGGTCAACTACACGCACGCTTTTGATGCCGATGGCATGGCAGAGGTCAACGAGGTTGACTGCGGCAGCAGGGTCACCCTTAAGGTTCTTGCCGGTGGTGGGGTTCTGCTGATGTCCGGTCATTCCGGTAATGGAGTTATCGAGAATGATAACTGTGGAATTTGTGGCGTTGTAGGCAATATTCACTAGTCCGGTCATACCGCTGTGCATAAAGGTGGAGTCACCGATAACAGCTACGGACTTCTTCTCGCTCTCGGCACCCCTTGCCTTGTTGTAGCCGTGGAGGCCGCTGATGGAGGCGCCCATGCAGATGGTAGAATCCATAGCCTGCAGCGGCGCAGTAGCTCCCAGAGTGTAGCAGCCGATATCGCCGGATACCATTACTCCCAGCTTGGAGAGGCAGTAGAACAGGCCTCTGTGAGGACATCCTGCGCACATTACGGGAGGACGTACCGGAACGGTCTCGGGGAATTCGGCAAACTCAGCGGTCTCGCCCAGTATCTTCTCCCGGACGATGGACTGGGATATCTCACCCAGCAGTGAGAAGGTGTCCTTGCCGTGAACGTTCAGACCATACTTTTTGCAGTGGGTCTCGATGATATCGTCCAGCTGCTCGATAACGTAGACTGTCTCGCACTTTGCGCAGAAGTCCTTGATTATCTCAACAGGCAGCGGGTTTACGATACCCAGCTTTAAGTAGGAGGCCTTGTCCCCCAGCGCCTCTTTAGCGTACTGGTAGGATATGCCGGCGGCGATAACGCCTATCTTGGTGTCGTTATACTCTACCCTGTTAAGGGGCGAGGTCTCGGCGTACTCGCGGATATCCACAAGCCTCTGCTCCACCTGAGGGTGGCGGCGGATAGCGTTGCCGGGCATCATAACGAACTTCTGTATATTCTTCTTGTAGGGGATAAGCTCATGCTCCTCCCTCTCGTGAAGCTCAACTGCCGACTGGGAGTGAGCAACGCGGGTGGACATTCTCACGATAACGGGGGTGTCGAACCTCTCGGAGAGGTCAAAGGCTGCCTTGGCGAAATCTCTGCACTCAGCGGAGTCAGAGGGCTCAATCATCATTACCTTTGAAGCAATTGCGTGGTGACGGGAATCCTGCTCGTTCTGGGAGGAATGCATTCCCGGGTCGTCGGCAACGGCAATTACCATACCGCCTGTAACGCCGGTATAGCCAGCGGTATAAAGCGGGTCAGCGGCAACGTTTAAGCCGACATGCTTCATAGCGCAGAAGCTCCTGGCTCCCGCGATGGAAGCACCCAGAGCCACCTCCATAGCTACCTTCTCATTGGGAGCCCACTCAGCGTAGACCTCGTCGTATTTTGCCACCTCCTCTGTTATCTCTGTGGAGGGAGTACCGGGATAGGAGGACGCGATCTTACATCCGCCCTCGTAAAGTCCTCTTGCAAAGGCTTCGTTACCCAGCATTAGCTTTTTCATGGACTATCGTTCCTTTCAAATAGTATTCCTTTATTAGGGTGCCCTTGCAGGAAAAGGCTGACAGAAAATCACTTTTTCTCCGCGTAGGCACATTCATAAGTTGATTATAGCACATTTCTTACAATAAATCAACTACTTTTTATTATTTTGCAGTCATTAGTCATTTCTTCCAAAAAATGCAATTTATAGGCTGTATATCCTGCAAATCTGCACTTCTGACGCTGGTTCCGAACATAATTAACAAATTATTTTGAATTAGCTCTTGCTTATTGTGGAAAATATGGTATAATAGAATAAGGTGGGCGAGTATGCGCCCCCGTTACGGAACTGAAAAAAATACCCCAAAAATCTTTATATGAGGTGATATCAAATGACAGAAACAGAACTCTACAAGCTTTGGTGTGAAAAGGCAGTGGACGACCCCGACCTGCAGACCGAGCTGAAGGCTATCGAGGGCGATGAGGAGGCTATCAAGGACCGCTTCTACCGCGATCTCGAATTCGGCACCGGCGGACTGCGCGGAGTTATCGGCGCGGGCGCTTTCAGGCTTAATGTCTACACCATCAGACGTGCAACACAGGGCCTTGCCGACTACGTCAACGAGGCATTCAAGGACGCTGCCGTTGCCATCAGCTACGACAGCCGCATCAAGTCGGACGTCTTCGCCAAGGAGGCTGCCGCAGTGCTGGCTGCCAACGGCATCAAGGCTTACATCTATACAGAGCTCATGCCTACTCCCTGCCTCTCATGGGCAGTAAGAGAGCTGGGCTGCAAGGCAGGTATCATGGTAACTGCCTCCCACAACCCCGCTAAGTACAACGGCTACAAGGTATACGGCGAGGACGGCTGCCAGATAACTCTTGACGCTGCAAATGCCGTTATCGGCAAGATAAACGCTGTTGATATGTTCGGCGGCGCAAAGGTAATGAGCTTTGACGAGGCTCTGGCACAGGGGAAGATCGAGTACATCAAGCAGGAGGTCATCGACAAGTACCTTGACAAGGTAGCCGAGCAGGGCGTACACACCGACCTGGTTGCAGACAGCGGCCTGAAGGTTGTATACACTCCCCTCAACGGCACCGGCAACAAGCCTGTAAGAGCTATCCTTAAGAAGATAGGCATCAAGGAGGTAACAGTCGTTCCCGAGCAGGAGCTGCCGGACGGCAACTTCCCCACCTGCCCCTTCCCGAACCCCGAGATCAAGGAGGCTCTGGCCTACGGCCTGGAGCTTTGCAAGACTGTAAAGCCTGACCTGCTGCTGGCTACCGACCCCGACTGTGACCGCGTAGGCATCGCTGTTCCCGACC
Organism: Ruminococcus sp.; assembly: GCA_017471405.1. Lineage (GTDB taxonomy): Bacteria > Bacillota > Clostridia > Oscillospirales > Ruminococcaceae > FB2012. The sequence goes on along the minus strand of JAFUTK010000048.1, from coordinate 12,129 downwards.
CGGAGGGCAACTATGTGCTCTTCTCCGGAAACGAAGTTGGAGCTATGCTGCTCAAGTACATCTGCCAGGAGAGAACCGCTCTCGGCACTATGCCTAAGAATCCCGTTGCAGTAAAGACCATCGTTACCACCGACATCTGCAAGAAGATCGCGGCAGAGTACAACGTTGAGCTCCGCGAGGTGCTGACAGGCTTCAAGTTCATCGGCGAGCAGATCGGCTTCCTTGAGGAAAAGGGCGAGGAGGACCGCTACATCTTCGGCTTTGAGGAGAGCTACGGCTATCTGGCAGGCTCCTATGTAAGAGACAAGGACGCTGTTGTAGGCTCTATGCTCATCTGCGAGATGGCTGCCTTCTACCGCACCAAGGGCATCTCCCTGCTGCGGGCAAGAGAGGAAATGTACAAGCAGTACGGCAACTACGTTCACACCCAGTCTTCATTCCAGTGCGAGGGTGCCTCCGGTATGGAGAGGATGAAGGAGATCATGGCCAGCCTGCGTGCTAACCCGCCCAAGGCTATCGGCGGCAAGAAGACCCTTTCCGTTGCGGATTACACCGTATCGGAGGAGACAGACCTTGCCTCTGGCACCAAGACAGTTCTGACTCTTCCCAAGTCGGACGTTATCGCATACAAGCTTGAGGACGGCGCAAGCGTTATTATCCGTCCCTCCGGCACCGAGCCGAAGATCAAGGCTTACTACACCACCATCGGCGAGACCCGCGAGGCTGCAAAGGCTCTCGAGGAGACCATCTCCGCTGATTTCAAGGCTATTCTCGGATTCTGATAAGATAATTGACCCGCCGCGCTGTGTTTGCAGTGCGGCGGATTTTTTTTAAACAATGTGCAACTTTTTCGTTCCCTTTTCCGACTACCCCAGTGAAAGGAGGTATGCGCCATGAATGATAAGGATATCACCGCTCTGTATTTTGAACGCAGCGAGCAGGCTGTCAGCGAGACGGCGGCAAAATACGGCGGACGGCTCAGAAGGCTTGCTTTGAGCTTTCTCGACAGCGAGCAGGACGCCGAGGAGTGCATAAACGACGCCCTTATGAAAACCTGGCAGTCCATACCTCCCAACAAGCCCGACGACCTTTTCGCTTATGCGGCGCGGATAGTCCGCTGCACCGCTTTTGATATGATAGACCGGGAGCACGCTGCTAAGCGCTCGGCGGTGACGGTGGAGCTCACAAGCGAGCTGGAGGAATGTATCCCCGACAGAATGGCGGAGCGTGACGCCCCGGAGGAGCTGGCAGAGCTTTTAAACCAATTCCTCACCTCACTCTCAAAAGACAAGCGGAGCATATTCATCATGCGCTACTGGCAGGGGCTCTCCATAGCGGAGATCTGCAAGGCTGCGGGCTTTTCGGAAAGCAAAGTGAAATCCCAGCTCTCCCGGACGCGAAAGGAACTGGGCAAATTTTTGGACAGAAAGGGTGTATCAATATGAACGGGAACGATATATTAAAGGCAATGAACGGCATTGACCCCGCACTCCTCACCGAGGAGACGGCGGCTGCACACACCGAACAGAGGAAAAAGATATTCAGACGTCCCGCGGCAATGGCTGCGGCGATAGCGGCAGCGCTGGCGCTGACCGTTACGGCGGGGGCGGTAGTCATCAGGAGCAAATATTACCACAAGGAAAGCGTTGAGCATTACATCGCCGGCGGCGACTCCATAGCCTCCTACACAGTCGAGGCCACCGAGAACGAGCATATCCGGGTGACACTTGATTCTATCTGGTCGACAGGCATCAAGGCCACTGCTATAATGACCGTTGACCCGCTGGACGATGAGGGCAAGGAGATGGCAAAGCACATTTCAGTCATCGACTTCAGCTATGCCGATGACCCAGACGGAAGTGAAAAGCTCTACTTAGCCAACGGAAGAATGTGGGCTGACGAGTCGCTGGTTTCGACCACCGGTCAGATGAAATACCGCTGCTGCTTCTACCTTGACGGCAAGGACATTTCAAGGCTGATAAAGCTCCATTTCGGATACTACTCCAGCGATGACTTGGATAATCCGAAACCGGAAGAGCTTATTGATTACGGCATCTCCGCCGATGTGGACTTCACTCCCAACACGGAGATAGTCGAGCTTTTCGCAGATAACGGTCACTCTCTGTTCCTCTCGCCCTTTGAGATCTATCAGCGTGAAAAGAACGGCAAGGGCGAGGTCAATGAGGCTGTTTCCTGGAACATAGAGCTTATCCGCAGCGACGGCACTTTGGAGCCTATCAAAAGCTTCTGGGAGGGCGAAACCTCTGCCTGGTCTGCCGATAACCCCTATGAGCGCTACTGCGAGGTGGAATTCTTCAAGGCCATCAACGTCGATGACTACAAGGGCGTAAAGGTCGGAGATACGGAATTTCTGCGCAAATAAGGCGTTTCGCTATAATTATCCACACAAAGGGCAGTCCAAACGGCTGCTCTTTTTGTGTATTGTGCACAACAGTGTGCAAAAAATTTATGCCCATATGTGCATTGTAATCAACCGCCGGATTTGGTATAATGGAAAAGGTGTGAAATACTTACCGATACGAATTAGCGAAAGGAATCATTACTATGTGGGCATATGAAAGTGTATTTTATCAGATCTATCCTCTGGGCTTCTGCGGGGCACCCTTTGAGAACGACGGCGTTCAGGAGCACCGCATCCTGAAGGTTCTGGACTGGATAGACCATATCAAGGCCACCGGCTGCAATGCCATCTACTTCTCGCCGGTGTTTGAGTCGGACACTCACGGCTACAACACCCGGGACTACTCGAAGATCGACTGCCGCCTTGGCACCAATGAGGACTTCAAGAAGGTCTGCGACGCTCTGCACGAGGCAGGAATAAAGGTAGTGCTGGACGGCGTGTTCAACCACGTCGGGCGTGGCTTCTGGGCATTTAAGGACGTGCTGGAAAAGCGCTGGGACTCCCCCTACAAGGACTGGTTCAACATTTCCTTCGACGGCAACTCGGACTACAACGACGGTCTGTGGTACGAGGGCTGGGAGGGTCATTACGACCTGGTGAAGCTCAACCTGCGCAACCCCGCAGTCACCGAGCATATCTTCAACTGCGTTCGTCAGTGGAAAGAGGAATTCGGCATCGACGGTCTGCGCCTCGACGTGGCTTACTGCCTTGACTTTGAGTTCCTGAAAAATCTCCACAATGTCTGCAAGGGACTTGACCCGGAGTTTTTCATTCTGGGCGAGCTGCTCCACGGAGATTACTCCCGCTGGGTAAACCCTGAGATGCTGGACTCCGCCACCAACTACGAATGCTACAAGGGTCTGCATTCCAGCTTCAACTCAATGAATATGTTCGAGATATGCCACTCGCTGAAAAACCAGTTCGGACCCGAGCAGTGGTGCCGGTACAGGGGTATGCACCTGCTGTCCTTTGTGGACAATCACGATGTGTCCCGCATTGCGTCTGTGCTGCAAAATCCGGAGCACTTGAAGCTCATTTACGCGATGATGTTCGCTATGCCGGGAATTCCCTGCGTTTACTATGGCTCCGAGTGGGGCACCAAGGCTGACAAGCGCGACGGCGACCCCGCCCTGCGGGTATCCTTCGACAAGCCGGAGGAAAACGAGCTGACCCGGTGGATAGCCGCTCTTGCCAAGGCACACCGGGAGAGCAAGGCGCTCTGCTACGGCTCCATTGCGGTGCCGGTGCTGACCAACAAGCAGTGCATCATCGAGCGCGAGTGCGACGGCGAGCGGGTAATGCTGGCGATAAACGCCGACTCCGCGCCCTTTACCGCTCACTTTGACGCCCGCTGCGGCAGAGCCGAGGATATGATAAACGGCGGCTGGCACGATTTCGGCGGCGGCAGCGAGCTGCCCCCCTACTCCGCTCAGCTCTGGAAGTGCGAGAGATAACAATGCTTACGACAGGTGCTCCCCTTAGCTGGGGAGCACCCGTTTTTGCGTTCCGAGCTCTGTTGACTTTGCGGGGGAAATATGCTAAAATACAAGTGCACACGGTGCACCACCGAATTCGCGTTACGCTCCTTCGTCGCTTTCATTTGTGCGGGCGACGTTGTTTGGCGCCCGCGGTTGTGACGTTTGTTAGTGAGGTAAATCGGAATTTATGAAATAAAAAAGGATGATTATTAAATGATAAGAATTGCTCATCTTTATAAGAATTATTATTTAGGAATATCCTTTATCGGCATTATTGCATTTGTAGTTCAGGAAATTCCGTATATAATAATGCCATTAGTTAAACCAGAACCAAATCCAATAATGAATATGCAAAATGAATTGAAGTGGGTCCAGACTATACAAGGCGTATTTGGTATGCTGTCAATGATTTTATTGATGCTGCTTGTCAGAGATGATGTGAGCTTTTTCTCAATAGAAAAAACAAGAGATAAAGCATTTTTTATATTGACACTTGTTATGATTTTGATTAATTTTATTGGCTGGGCATTTTATTATTCTGGACATCAATTTGGCTGGTTGATAGTAGTTAGTCAATTTGCAGTTGTTCCACTATACTATTTATGTTTTGGATTGTGGAAGTACAATTATCCATTGGTTCTGACAGCAGCGGTATTTTTTGCAATTCATACTATTAACGGATATATGAATTTTATTGCGAAGAAGTAAACTGTATTCTGATTTATCTAGCTAACGAATGTTGCGACTGTGTGTGCTAAACTGCGGCGGGGGCAAGCCCTCGCCCTACGGTGAATTATAAACGTTACAACTGCGCACAAAGAGGGAGTGAGTCAATGAAGAAAACCCATACAAAGGAAGAAAAAAAGGTCGAGTATCTTGAGCTGATATACGACCTCATATTCGTTTACATTATCGGGCGGAACAATTCCCTGCTGCACCATACCGCAGAGGGCAGGATTCAGCCGGGTATGTTTTTAGCCTATATTCTCTGCACCTTCGCCGTTATACAGATCTGGAACTACTCCACCTACTACATTAATCTCTACGGCAAAAACGGTCTGCGGGAGCATATCTTCCTGTTCTCCAATATGTTCCTGCTGTACTTCATCGGAGAGGGCACAAGGGAGCACTGGGAAAGCTTTCACACTCAATACCACGCTGCCTGGGCGCTTATACTCCTGAACATCGCCTTGCAGTACATTATCGAGTACCGCCGCCACGCCGACGACAGCGAGCTGCAAAGTAATATCCGCAAAATAATCTTCACCCTTGTTACCGAGGCGATAATGGTGCTGGCTATGATACCACTCTACCGCACCACCGGCATTGACGCCTCATACGTTCCGATACTTTTCGGCATCGTCATAACGATGATAACCGGCAGAGGCAGCCGGGAGACAGCGGTGGATTTTGCCCACCTCTCCGAGCGGGCGATGCTCTATGTGGTGTTCACCTTTGGCGAGATGGTAATAGCAATCGCCGGGTACTTTGAGGGTGACTTCAGCTTCAGCAGCGTGTATTTCTCGCTGATGGCTTTCCTCATAGTTGTGGGGCTGTTTTTGAGCTACGGCACCTTCTACGACCACATCATTGACAGAGAGCAGAGCACCGACGGGCTGTGGTATATGCTTATCCACATCTTTATAATCTTCGGACTCAACAACATCACCACCTCCCTTGAATTTATGAGGGAAGAAAGCATTGAACTGCTGCCGAAGCTGGCCTTTCTGATAGGCTCTTTCCTGATATATTTTGTGTTTCTGTTCCTCACCAGGCGCTACGCTAAAAAGAGCTGCCGCCCGCCGCTTTCCTTCTACCTTAAAATGGCGGGGCTGGCTGTGAGCTTCATAGTTCTGATGATACTGTTCAGAGAGAATATGTGGGTGAACATAGCGCTGAGCGTTGTGTATGTATATGCAATCTACATTATCATCTACCGCATCGGCAGATTTAACCGCGAATAGACAGAAATAACCGCTCCCCTCAGATAAGGGGAGCGGCTCTTTTTTTACAGGGATATCATTCGCCCGGAGGCTTAGTTATGACCCTGCTGCTTGTAGGCGTCGATCATCTTCTTGCTGATGGGGGCAGAACGACGGGCATAGCGCTCCCCTGTGCGGACGTAGGAAAAGTCCGTAGATAGGCCTGTTTTCAGCTTTATTTCAAGCTTCATGGAGTTTTTGTTCATGGGCACAACGTCGATGTGGTCGATTATCGCCCTCGCCAGCTCGTCCACCTGCTCACGGGTCATGTCGCCCTCGGGGCAGTACATGGTATTAAAAAATTCTTCTATCTTTTTGAGTTCAGAAACGTAGTCGCACTTCTCGCTGGCTGCCCTCTCAAGCTCAGCGATGTCCTCTTCGAGTTGGGAGATAAGCACGTTTGCGCCGTCGTTGCGCTTCTTGAATTCCTCACGGCTGATGACGTCCTCGGTGTAGAGGTCGAGGAGCTTTTCACGCTTGGCTTTCTCCTTTTCAAGCTGAATTTTCAGGTCGTTTATCTGCTTCTGGGTGTTCTGCTCTGCGCCTGTCTCCTTGTAAATTTTCAGGAAATCCGCAACGTATTCCTCGATGTTCCCCGCCACCAGCTTGAAGTGGTCGGAGAGCATTTTATAGAGGTCAGCTTCCATGATCGAGAACGACGAGCAGGACTTCGCCCCCGAGCGCTTTTTCTCGGAGCATATCCACTGGTAGATCGGCTCGCCCTTCTCTACCGAGTTTGAGTAGCTGGTGCGCCAGTAGGGCACGTCGTGGGCTTTGCACCATATCTTGCCTGTGAACACGCTCTTGTCCTTGAATGACCGTGTGCGGCTCTTTATCGCCCCGCTGCGCTCACGGAAAATGGCGTTGCACTTCTCCCAAAGCTCCTCCGACACGATGGCAGGCACCACCTCGCCGCTCTCGTCCTTGTACATCACCCACTCGTCCTCGGGCAAAAACCGCTGCTCACGGGTGCGGTAGTCCACCACCTTGACCTTATTGCCACAGTAGTAGCCCTTGTACTTGGGGTTCTGTATTATGCCGTTTATGGTGTTGTGGTGTATCTGCGTGCCGTTGCGCCCTCGGTAGCCCTTGTCGAAAAGTATCCTCTCGATCTTGCGTGAGCTGTACTGCCCGGTGGCGTAAAGCTCAAATATCATGCGCACCATTTCGGCTTCCTCCTCGTCGATGACAAGGCGGCAGTCGTCCTTTTTGTAGCCGTAGATGCGGTTGTTGCCCAGCACGTTGCCGCTCTCTATTGCCCTCTTGTGACCCCAGCGCACACGCTCGGAGAGCTTGCGCACCTCGTCTGCCGCGATCGAGGACATAATGGTCAGCCGCAGCTCTGAATCTGTATCTATCGTGCAGATGTTGTCGTTCTGAAAGAACACGCCCACGCCTGCACGCAGCAGCTCACGGGTATAGGTCAGGCTGTCGATAGTGTTCCTGGCAAAACGGCTGACCTCCTTGGTAAGCACCAGGTCGAAAACGCCTGCCTTGCCGTCGTCGATCATGCGCATGAAGTTCGCCCGGTTCTCCGCAGCCTCGCCCCTCACACGGTCAACATAGCCCTCCACATAGGTCCAGTGGGGGTTGTTTTTTATCATATCGGTGAAGAACATTATCTGGTTCTCCACCGAGTTTTCCTGTTCCTCACGGGTGGTGGAGACTCGGGCGTAAAAGGTCACCTTGATGTCAAGGTCGAAGATAGTTTTGCGCTCGAGCTTCATTTTGTTTGCAGCGGTGTAGATGTCCATTTTGTCACCTCGGTTTAATCACTAAGCTTTCTAAATTCATCAAGCCTCAGTTCACGTTTCAATTCTTCTTCGGTCGGCAAATAGGTTAAATATTTTGAAGCAGCCTATAATATGACCAACTCAATTCGGGACACAGTGTGTCCTAAATTGCCGATTATATGATGTTGCTTTTTAATGATGATTTATCCATACCAATATTATTTTAGCATAGACTGTGCAGAATGTCAAGACTTGATTTTACAGTACGAAAATGATATAATAGGAGGCAGCGAAGGGGTGTGTGCATTATGTATATTAAAGATGATATCTGCTATGCAGGAGAGTTCAAAGACGGCATCAAGGTCACCGACGTCAAGCCATTGCGAGGCGGCATAATGCTTGTGACATTCTCGACCGGCGAGCAAAGACTTTTTGACACCACCAAGCTGACAGGCTCGGCATTCGCACCCTTAGCCGACGAAAAGATATTCTGCAACCCAGCTCTGTTTCACGGCATTATTACATGGAATAACGGCGAGATAGACATCGCTCCTGAGACCGTGTACAAGGAAAGCTACGCTTATACCGGAAAAGCTATATGACAGATAATTCAAGCCGCCGATCCACCGATCGGCGGCTTAACTTTTGCCCTCGTACCGTCCATATTGCTAAGCCTTATCAACTGTGCTATAATAATTTAAGAAAAATTTTTCCATATGCCCCTAACCAACTGACCTTTCCTGCATTATACATACAGAAGCTTCTGAAACGCAAACGAAAGAGGTGACCGAAATGACCGACAATGAATACCGTGAGCAGATAGCGCAGATGTCGAAGACCATGTTCCGCTACTGCCTGTCACGCACCAGCTCTTATCACGATGCTGAGGACTTAGCGCAGGAGATACTGCTCATCAGCTGCAAGGCCGGCAACAGCTTCACCAACGAAAAAGCGTTCTATGCCTTTGTCTGGCGGACGGCGGAGAACATACTCCGCAGCTGGTACCGCGATAACGAGAAGCACAGCACTGCCGAGCTGGACGAGAAAATATCCGACGGAAGCTGGGAGGCGCTGGAGGAACAGGCGCAGGAGAACGAGCAGCTGTTTCTCATGACAAGAGAGCTCTCGCTGCTGAACTCCAACTACCGCAGAGCTATGGTGGCATATTATTTTAACGGTATGTCGGTCAGAGAGATCTCCGAGAGCTTCGGGCTGACCCAGAGCATGGTCAAGTATCTCCTGTTTCAGTCACGCAAACGTATCAGGGAGGGTATAAATATGGAAAGAAATTTTGGAAAGCTGAGCTATGATCCGATCGACCTGAGCCTCTTTTTCTGGGGCGGCAGAAACAATTACTGGGAGAAATTCGACAGCAAGGTAAGGCAGAATATCCTGATGTGTTGCTACTACGACAAGCAGACCGAGGAGCAGATAGCCCTGCAGCTGGGAGTGCCGACGGCTTATCTTGAGGACGATCTCAAGGAGCTTATCAAGTACGATCTGCTCACCGAAAAGAAAGGCTTCTACCAGACCAATGTGCCGATCATCACCAATGAGGTCTTCGATGAAATATCCAAGGCAAACAAGTCCGCTGTGTCCGATGCGGCAAAAAGGATAAGCTCGGCTGTTGATGGAATGTCCGACGAGGTCAGGGCGCTGGGCTTTTACGGCAGCGATATGCCGCAGAATCAGCTGAGATGGCTGCTCACATCGCTGATACTGCACCTTGCATATATCGACATGGTGCAGGATGAGCGTGAGCTTGACTACCCGACGGACATCTTCGGCGAGAAGTGCTTCCGCTTCTTTGTGGAGAAGTCAGCCAGCGACCCATACAGTGTTGGCACCGCAGGCTTTGACAGCGATAACGGCATGATACTTTTCTGGGACGTGCTGATAAACGGCGAGAGGCTGCACCTGAAAATGACAGGCGCAAGAGCCGATATGCTCTGCACTCTGCTCAGCCGTCAGCCGCAGACCGACAACGAAAAGCTGGTATGCTCTGAGCTTGTGGAGCTGAGGCTTGCGGCCAGGACCGAGAACGGTGTTATGCCGAACTTCCCCTGCCTGACCAAGGCACAGGGCGACGGGCTGAATGGAATGATCGGCGGAACAGCCGAGGAGATCTGCAAGGATATTCTCTCCCGCACCGACAGCGTCGGGAAGATACTCCTCGACCACGCTCCTGCGCATCTTGCGGATTACGTGAAAAGAATGCCCCTGCTGCTTTTCTACCGCGAGACCGAGCAGGTTATGCAGACGCTCTGCGAAAGCGGCTGGCTGCTGCCGATGAAGGGCGGAATGAGCGGCACCACGGTGATGTATCTGAAATAATTTTTTGCGGCATACCTGCCATATAAGCACAGGTATGCCGCTTTTTGTCTTTTTCGCCCTTACGCCTTCAACCTCCCGATAGCCTCGATCATGCGGTTGCAGCGTGCAAGGTCGATCATTCCCTGCCCGTAGAGTATCCGCGCCCAGGCCTCGAGGGTCTGTTTTTTCAGCGCCAGTTCGGCGGTCTTTGTCATGCCATCAGCTCCTTTTTTCTCATTATTGGCAGGAGCCTCAGGTTTATTCTCCATAACTTCAAAATGTCTTGCTGCCTGTTTTCCGCTCAAATTTTCCCTTTCGATCATCACGGACGCAGCCGGTTTGGTTTATTTATGACTGTCATAACCTAGGCGAACGCACGGTGCAGGCGAAGTCACCGCGAAAAACCGGTCCGTCCAAAAACTAATTGCTTTCAAAATTGGCGTCATTTTGCACGGAGATGATGTAGCAATCAATTCACTTCAGCACCTTTGGCGATAGGTGCGTTCTAGCATGCTGTCTGCGTCAAAACTCCTTTCGATTTTGTATTGCACTGTCAAGGTTGGCGAGGCCTTAACAGGCGTTGCGCACAGAACGCACATACGAGCAGAAGCACATACGTTCTCTGCACCATTATATAATAGCACACATTTGTTCGATTGTCAATGGTGGTGGGAGGGCTGTGGCGTAGAAATTTCGCACATACGTTTGTGCATATTGACATACGATCAGAGCAGAGCCTTATACGCCCACGTTTTCCGATAGGCATTCCCCATGACCTCATGCGAGCGGTACTCACGCAGCATATCGAGGTCTATCTCGGCGGAGAACACACCCTCGGAGCCGTCAGCCTCGAGTATGCACATATCCCGCACGCCCGGCTCGTCACGCAGCCACGCCACCCCGTCAAAAACCGTCGAGTGACCGTTGCAGTCGGGCACGCCCTCGGGGTAATTGCAGGTCGCCACAGCGAGCATATTCTCGTAAGCTCTCGCCCGCAGCGCGGACAGGCGGTTTATCTCCATTGGGCAGGCGTTGGGAGCGAGAATGACCTCTGCACCTTTGAGCATAAGCACCCTTGCGCTCTCGGGAAACTCACGGTCAAAGCAGATCATCGCCCCGACCTTGACTATGCCGACAGCAGTATCGAGGTCGCAGACATGGAAACCGTCACCCGGTGACAGCGCACTCTCCGCATCAAAATCGCAGGTGTGGACTTTGGAGTATTTAAGCGCTTCCCTGCCATGGCGGTCGAAGAGCACCAGAGTGTTCCTCGGCTTCGGGTCATGCTTTTCGAGGAAGGTTATGCCGATGGCCATATCAAGCTCGGCCGCAAGCCGCCCGAAGGTCTGCACGAACTCGTCCTCGGCAGGGATAGCCTCAGCCGTCCACACCTCGGCGGGACGTTCGTAAATATCGTAGCCGATGCTGTACATCTCGGGGAACAGGGCGATGTTTGCACCGAGTGATTTAGCCTGTCTACAGGCGGTAATGCCTTTTTCAAGATTGCCGGCGAGGGTGCCGGTTGGTTTTATTTGAAGCAGTGCGATTTTCAGTTTGCTCATAGTGGTCTCCTTTGCGGTGGTAATGTTTTTATTATATCACACAAGGGACTATAATTCAACTGCGTGAGTTCGTTATAGTAAATTTCAGACCTGCCCGAAAATGTCCGGAGAGTATCGAATAAAGATTTGTGTTTTGATTCTCGAGGCTCTATACCAGCAAGTATAGAAAGAGGTGTATACTTTCCCAGATATTTCCAAATCGTCGAGTTGACCCGCCGATTTGGTCGTTAAGGGAACCCGACGCCCTTAACCATTGCCCTCTGAAATTTAAACTCATTTCTTTGTATCAAAATCCGAACATAAAACAAAATGCAACTCGATTATCCCATATATTATTTAGGGATAGCAATCCGCAGCGGTTTGTGGTATAATGATAGCAGATAAGGAGACGGCTATGAAAGATACGATTTACAATTTCAACACTCCCCTGCGTATCGCCTTGCTTGCCGACCTGCATGACCGCAATTTTGGTTGGATAACCGATTCGCTGAAAGCGCACAAGCCGGAGATAATCTGCATCGCCGGCGATGTGGTGCATAGAGTTGACTCGACCAAGGGCGGACTTGTGATACACCAGACCCAATTCGTCCTGCCTTTTCTGAAAGCCTGCGCCGAGATAGCACCGACCTTTATGTCGCT
>JAFUTK010000047.1 GCA_017471405.1 Ruminococcus sp. | reverse complement strand
GAGATGCGTTTTCCGCATATCCCCCGAGCCGCGAAGCGGCGAGGGGGGTTACTTCTTTACCCGTGATATAACGGATTTGATTATCTGTACCACCAGCATCGAGCCGAAGGCCAGCCCGTAAACGGCGCCCAGCAGTCCCCAGGATAGGTCAACTACCTTGAAGAAGCCGTGGATAGGCTTGATGAACAGTACTGCGCTTATGAGTGCGAAGCCTGCGGCAAATGCCAGCAGTCCGAACTTGTTGTCGAACATACGGGAGGTGAACATGACCGGCCTGTCCTCCTTGCAGCTAAAGCCGTGGAAGAGCCTAGCAAGGCAGAGGGTGGCAAATGCCATTGTCATAGCAGTCTCGGCTCCGCCGTTGGAGTTGCCTATGAGGAAGGCAGCTATCGTCGCCGCCGCGATGACAAGTCCGCTCCAGCCTATCTTGCCTAAGAAGCTCCCCGTGAGTATCGACTCGTTGGCGGGACGGGGCTTGCGCTTCATGACCTCGTCGGAGTGAGGCTCCAGACCCAGCGCAATAGCGGGGAGGGAGTCAGTCAGCAGGTTTATGAACAGCAGATGTATCGCCGCGAAGGGCACCGGCAGCGCCGCCAGCGAGCAGAACAGCACAGTGATGATGCCTGCCAGATTTCCCGAAAGCAGGAAGAGTATGGACTTCTTGATGTTGTCATAGATGTTGCGCCCGTTCTTGACCGCCTTGACGATGGTGGCGAAGTTGTCGTCCGCCAGCACCATAGCCGCCGCGTCCTTGGAGACCTCCGTTCCGGTGATGCCCATTGCAACACCCACGTCCGCCTGCTTGAGAGCAGGGGCGTCGTTGACGCCGTCGCCGGTCATGGAGACTATCTTGTCATTATGCTGCCAAGCCTTGACTATCCTTATCTTGTGCTCGGGAGTAACTCGTGCGTAAACGCTCTTGTCCCGGACATAGGTGATAAGCTCCTCGTCGGTGTACTTATCCAGCTCCGCGCCCTCGACGGCCTCACTCATATTCTCGAGAATACCTATCTCCTTGGCGATAGCGGAGGCGGTAACGACGTGGTCGCCGGTTATCATTACAGGCTTTATTCCCGCCGCCTTACACTCGGCAACGGCCTGCTTGCTCTCAACTCTCGGCGGGTCCATCATAGCGATGAGGCCCATATATTCAAGGCCCTGCTCGTCGTCAACGGTAAGCTCGGTTGCGTTGAATTTCTTGCAGGCGAAGCAGAGGATACGCAGTCCCTGAGAGGAGAGCTCCTCCACCTGAGCCTTTATCTGCTCCTTCTGCTGGTGGGAGATGTTCATTCTCTCGATGAGGACGTCCGCCGCGCCCTTGGTGTACATTATGTTCTCCCCGTTGACTATGTTCAGGGTGCTCATGAGCTTGCGGTCGGAGTCAAAGGGTATCTCGCTGATGCGCTTGTAATCTATGCGGATCTGGTCGTCGTTAAGCTCTCTGTCTCTGGCGTAGGCCACCAGTGCGGTCTCGGTGGGGTCGCCTATCTCGGTGCCGTCCTTTATCTGTGAGTCGTTGCAGAGCACCGATGCGATGACAAGCTCACGCTCGCTGGCACTGTGCATATTGCCGTCCTCCGCCGCGATGATGTGGCTGTTTATTACTATCTTGCGGACGGTCATTTTGTTCTGTGTGAGGGTACCGGTCTTATCCGAGCAGATGACGGATACCGAGCCCAGACCCTCTACGGCCTGGAGCTTTCTGATGATGGCATTCTCTCTGGACATCTTCTGTGTGCCGAAGGAGAGGACGATGGTAACTATTGAGGACAGAGCCTCAGGTATTGCCGCTACCGCCAGCGCGATGGCGAACATCAGCGAATCCATAACGGTGGTGTAATTTATCTCGTCTGCGCGGAACAGCGAAAGCCCGAACACCAGTGCGCAGATGATAAGTATGCCGATAGAGAGCTTCCTGCCGAAGGAATCCAGTGTGCGCTGGAGAGGGGTCTTGCGCTCCTCGGCGTTCTGGATAAGGGTGGCTATCTTGCCCACCTCAGTGCTCATACCTATCTCGGTGGCGATGAACTTGCCTCTGCCGTAGGTGACAAAGGAGCCAGAGTGAACCATATTTGCGTGCTCCGCCAGCGGGCGCTCGCCGGTGATAGTGTCAACGCTCTTGTCGATGTTGAGGCTCTCGCCGGTGAGGGCGCTCTCGTTGACCTGTAACGATGCGCTCTCGATGAGCCTGCCGTCGGCGGGGATCTGGTCGCCAGCCTCAACTATGACGATATCGCCCACCACAACGTCCTCGGAGGGGATGACGGCTGCCTCGCCGTTTCTAAGCACCTTGGCGCTGGGGGAGGAGAGCTTCTTAAGATTGGTAAGGCTCTTCTCCGCCTTGAGGGTCTGGATAGTTCCCAGAATGGCGTTCATCGTGATGACCGTCAGGATAACGACGGTGCTCTCGGCGTCTCCGGTTATGGCAGAGATGATCGCCGCGATGATAAGGATTATTACCAGGAAATCCTTATACTGCTCGAGAAAGATGCGCAGGGGAGTTTTCTTCTTGCCCTCGGTCAGAGCGTTTTTGCCGTACTTTTCGGCGCTCTGCTGTGCCTGCTGGGAGGTGAGGCCCTCCAGAGAGGTGCCCAGCTCCTTACAGACCTCCTCGGGTGACTGACGGTAGCGTTCACTCATTTTAATACTTCCTTTCAAGGCGTATCCGTGCTGCTTCGCACAAAAAGGGCGAGACTGTTATTGGAAAAACTGCCAGCCTGCTGCACCCCTCCCGGAGCCGCAGCGGAAAACGCCTGCAATTATTTCAATAAAAGTCTCGCCGTTTAGATATGTTGCGGGCTCGGTCACGAGCCGTCCTGACGCAGACATAAACGGGGGGATATCCCCGCCGGCTACTCTCTTTTATCAGATAGTATTATATACCATTGCGGTGTAAAAGTCAATAGACGAAAAGGAAAAAATACACTGCTGTTTTGTACAAATGAAAAAGCTGCCCGCAGGGGACAGCTTTCTCAAAAAGTAAGGAAAGTAAAATGAATTGAAAAAACATATAGGCTTTGTTAATGCGCTTACTGAGACTCCTTTATCCTAATATAAGCCTCCATAAGCTCCACCGCGCCGTCAACCCCCGTCTTGGAGGAGTTGATGCACAGGTCGTAGTTCTTGGCCTCGCCCCACTTCATATCGGTGTAGTAGTTATAATAGCTGGCGCGGCGCTTGTCGGTCTTGCGGATAAAATCCTCGACCTTGTTCTTCTCGATGTCGTAGCGCTCCAAAATGCGTCGGCGCTTCTGGGGCATCGAGCCGGTGATAAAGAAGTTTATCACATTGTCGTTGTTCTTCAGCACATAGTCGGCGCACCTTCCCACGATAACGCAGGGACCCTTTTCCGCTAGCGAGCGGATGGTGTCGAACTGTGCTAAGAATATCTTCTGATTGAGGGGCAGCTCAGGGTTTATTCTGCCGTCGGGTGTGACGGGATAGTTGCCCATAACGAGAGAATAGAGGAAGCTGTTGGTATAGTTCTCGTCGTGCTTGACAAAAAGCTCCTGGGTGATGCCGCTCTCTTTGGAGGCTATCTCAAGGAGCTCCTTATCATAGAAGTCAATGCCGAGGCTGTCGGCCAGCTTCTTTCCGATCTCTCTTCCTCCGCTTCCGAATTCACGGCTGATGGTGATTATCGACTTCATAACAAGACCTCCTTTACAGATGACTCTTTAAAAACATACCGGGAGCCAATTATTGACAAATTGTTAGCGCCCTAGATTATTATAACATATTAATTGTGATTTGTACACAAATTTCAAAAAAAATCCTGCACAAACTTATTCAACATTGATTGTGCACATTTCATATTTTAACATTTAACAAAATAATTAACAGTACAAAACAAAAATCAGGCTTCACTTCTAAACCCTAAATGTCCGGCATATACATTTACAAAACAATGGACGCGCCTGACGAGCCGGCGTCCGGAAAGAGGGAGAATTATGTTTATCAAATCGGTCAGACTGAAAAAGCCCCAGCTCTGGATGCTGGGGGCGGCGCTGGTGCTCGCTGTGCTGATTCTGTTCGCGGTGAAGCTGAATGGGGGCAGAGTAAGCGGCGAGAGCCTTATAATGCGCACCGAGGAGGAGCGCCAGAGCTTCATAGCTTCAATGGGCTGGGAGACGGAGCCGGAGTACTCCGACTGCCGAACGGTGACTATCCCGGAGGACTTCGGGGACGTTTACGAGCAGTATAACGACCTGCAAAAGCAGCAGGGCTTTGACCTTTCCAAGTACAAGGGCAGGACGGCGGAGCTCTACACCTACCCTGTGCTCAACTACGAGGGTCACACCGAAAAGGACTGCATGAGGCTGACCCTTATCGTCTACAACGGCGAGCTCATCGGCGGGGACGTCTGCTGCACCGAGCTGAACGGCTTTATGCAGGGACTGAAACGCGGCGAGTAAAGCGTGTGCGGGACACTTATGCTTTCTTCGCGCCGCTCAAATTATAATGAATAATGAAAAATGAATAAATGATAATTGCGGTATCGGCTTCGCCGATAGATTTTTTTGCGCCCCCTTTCGGGGGCGCTTTTTTTTGCTCACCTATTCCCCTTCTTGCAATCCTAGAGAAAATGATGTATAATAGTGAAAGCACATCAGTACAGGGAGGAGGATCGCTATGGTCATCAGTGTGCCGAAGCCGGAGGATATCGGAAGGATAAAAGATTATCTCGACAACCGTGACCCCGCCTCGGGGGAGATACTTGAAAAGCTCAGGCAAAACGGCGAGCTGGACTGCGGGCTCTGCATTTCGGCCTCTGAGGACGGCGAGTACAAGGGCTTTATTGCCGTCTGCTATGTGAGGACGGGGGATATCCCCTCAGCGGCAGCTGCGCTGTGGTATGCGGAGCACCCCGATACGGCGGCGCTGATGTTCCGTCAGGCGGAGGCGAGGCTCCGGGAGCTGGGCGAGGTGAGCTGGTTCTTTGCCTTCGGCGGACAGGAGTTTTTCCAGCAGACACTGGGCTGGAGCTGGACGGCGGGCAGTGGATTTATCCCGCCTGCTCTGGATGAGTCGGCGCGGAACGCCTGGTGCTGTAAAATAAAGGACTCATCGCCAAGCTTTATGCCGGTGGAGCTTCCCGAAGCTATGGGGCTCGGGAAGCCGGAGTGCAGCTTCAGACTCCACAGCCGAATGAACGACTCCGAGCTGGAGCGGGCGATGCTTACCACCCGCGAACGCCGGCGTTTCGGGGAAAGAACGGCGCTCATATTATTCATTGTCCTCGCCTGCGTTATTGGCATCTGGAAAAGGGAGTATATGGCTGTGCCTGTGGTGGCAATGGCACTGCTGGCGCTCTATCAGAACATTGAGCGTCCGAAGCGGTTCGTTCAGAAAACTATGGAAGCCTTGCGTGCCTCCGGCAAAAACTATGCCGATGACCGCCTATGGTTCTCGGACAAAGCCTACCTGGTCTATAACGGGCGCACTGCACAGATAGCCTCCTACAGCTCTATCCAAACCGTATACATTAAGAAAGAGCACATATTCCTGTGCTATTCCTCTGGAACAGGCCACGCCTCGGGAAATTACATAGCAATGTCCGCTCTTGAGGATAATGAGACATTCATAGGCTTCCTTAAGGAAAAGATGCCTCAGGCCACCTTCAAAAAATAATACGGGAGAAATAACGAAATGCAGCCGGGCTCCGGCAAAAGGAATAAGAGCATAAAAAGGCGGTCTGCCCCGAGTGGGGAGGCCGGTTTTTTGAATGTTAGTGACTTATTGTTCTTTTCTCCGGGAGGGTGTAAATATTACCTTATCAGCTTTGCTTGCCCGCCAGTACCTTTGCGACGGTGATGATGTCCTTGTGCTCCAAGTCTCTGGGCTCGAAGTGAATAACGATGTAGACCAGCTGCATTACAAGCCCTGCCCCGAAGGTGCTGATAAGGGTCCCGATGCCCACGGAGCCTCCAAGCAGATATCCTCCCAGCAGTACCACCGCCCACAGAAGCACCTCGACTATCCCAATAGGCACATTTGGCATACGCTTGCCCAGCCCTACCAGCAGAGCGTCTCTCGGGCCGCAGCACTGCTCGGCACTCATATATATCCACATTCCCAACGCCATGAACACAAAGCCCCCCAGCATTATGCCGACTCCCAGCCAGGTGTTATGGTTCTCCGGCAGAGGGTCAAGGCTGTTGAACATCTGAACGAAATTACCGGTCAGGAGCGCATCAATGACAGTGCCGAAGCCTATCCTCTCCTTTAAAAGCAGGTCAATGAGCAGAACTGTAACGGCAATGAGGGTCATAGCGATACCGTAGTTCAGGGGGGTGTGCTTGGCAATTCCCATACCCAGACAGTCCCAGGGAGCAAGACCAATATTGGCATAGATGGTCATATGCACTCCCAGCGAAAACACCAGCAGCCCCAGTATTATTTTTATCCACCCGGTGATGATGCCGCGTCTGCTCATAAACGGTTCTCCTTCGATAGTAATAATTGCCAGAAGATATTATCGCACATTTTGTCCCTATTGTCAATGCCCTCTTGTAATCGCAGGGAGAATATGGTATAATGTAAACAGCGAGATCAAAGCCACAGGCTTCAACGCATCTCACCCTGTGGAATGCGAGCACCTACGGTCACAGCACGCGCAAGCCCCGGTCGCGGCAATGGATCCGCACGCCCGCACAAGCGGCAGCGACCAACGGGAGCGCAGCGCGGCATTAAAAAGGAGGACGTTCTATGTTTTGCCATAACTGCGGTAACCCCCTTCCCGATAACTCCAAATTCTGCCAAAAATGCGGCACGCCCGTTCCCGGGGCTGCTCCGCAGCCGGCGCAGCAGCCAGTATACCAGCAGCCGGTATATCAGCAGCAGGTCTACCAGCAGCCCGTTTATCAGCAGCCCGCCTACTGCGGAAACGGCGAAGTGCGTCAGGGCATACCCGTCCCCGGCTACTCCGACAGAGTGAACCACCCGGAGATACTTGCCGCCGTCAAGCGAAACCGCCGCGCCGCAAAGATATTCGCGCTTTTCCTTGTGCCTCTGCCCTTTATCGGCTTTGTTATCTACAGCGCCGTCAGCGACAAGATGGAAACCAAGGATGCTATGCTCTACGGCGGGATAGTCTCGGGCATATTCCTGCTGTTTGCCCTGTTCAGCTTTATAAGAGAACGCGCCGCCAACACCTATGAGGCGGTGGTCATCGACAAAAAGCACGATTACGTCCGTCATCACTCTAACGACGACAGCAACGATATGCAGGAGGAATACACAACTATCGTCCGAACCACTGACGGCAAAAAGAAAAAATACCTCGAGCATGAGGGCAGCCGCATCATTGCCTACAACTATCTTAACGTCGGGGACAGGTTTAAGTACCATCCGCAGTTTGCCTTTCCCTACGAGCTTTACGACAAATCCAAGGCGCCCTACCTCTGCTGCGTGGTCTGCGGGAGGAATAACCCCGTCTCGCTGGACAGGTGCCAGAAATGCGGCAAGCCGCTGCTGAAATAAAGGAGAGTTCTCAATGGTATATACCGTCACCTTCAACCCCGCCATAGATTATGTAGTGCACCTCCCTGCCCTGAATGTCGGGGAGACCAACCGCTCCCGGAGGGAGGAGATGTACTTCGGCGGCAAGGGGATAAATGTCTCGGCGGTGCTCCGCGAGCTGGGGATAGCCTCAAAGGCTCTGGGCTTCACCGCCGGCTTCACCGGCGAGGCCATCGAAAAGGGGCTCACCGCTATGGGCATTGATGCCGACTTCGTCCGGCTGAAAAGCGGCAGCTCCCGCATCAACGTGAAGATAAAGTCCGGCGAGGAGACAGAGATAAACGCACAGGGGCCGGACATCGACAGCGCCTCATTAGAAGAGCTTTTCACCAAGCTTGACCGTATTTCCGACGGCGACACGCTGGTGCTGGCAGGGAGCATTCCCGCTTCCCTGCCCTCTGACATCTATGAGCGTATCCTTGCTCGGCTGTCAGATAGGAAAATAAAAGCCGTAGTGGACGCCACCGGAAAGCTGCTGTTAAACGTCTTGAAATATAAGCCCTTCCTCGTCAAGCCCAATATTGCGGAGCTGGGAGAGATGTTCGGCGTCAAGCTCACCTCCGATGCGGAGACGGAGCTCTACGCCCGCAGGCTTAAGGAAATGGGCGCTTTGAACGTGCTGGTCTCCATGGCCGGGGACGGCGCGATGCTCATAGATGAGCAGGGAAAAATGCACCGCTGCGGAGTATGCAGGGGTGAGGTGAAAAATTCCGTCGGCGCCGGGGACTCTATGGTAGCCGGCTTCATAGCCGGCAGTGATAACGGCGACTACGCCTATGCTCTGAAGCTGGGCACCGCCGCGGGAGGCGCCACCGCCTTCTCCGACGGCCTTGCCTCTGCCGATAAGATAAGAGAGCTGCTCGCCACACTCTGACGACAGCGCAAAAAACGACGATACAGGCAATGATAATAAACAAAAAACGTGTTGAAACTCACTTCCTTTTGTGATATAATTAATATAATGATATAGGTTAATATATCAAAACAAAGAAAGTGAGGTAATGACCGATGAAAAGCGGATTTCTGGGAAGATTTCTTGGCACTGCAACGGCTGTATGCTGTTTGGCAGCAGCGCTTTCCGGCTGCGGCAGCTCTGACTCGAGCTCTGTGACCGCCGACAGCACTGCCGGCAATACAAGCACTGCCGGTAAGGATAATTCTTCCGTAGAGACCGATTCGGCTGCCGGAAAGGAGGGTACAGTGTTGACCGAGGTAACTCAGGGCATCGAGGACGGCTACAACTATGAGCTGTGGAAGGATAGCGGCGACACAACCATGACCCTCGGCCCCGGCGGAGCCTTCTCCTGCGAGTGGAGCAACATCAACAATGCTCTCTTCCGCAGAGGGATCAAGTTCTCCGACAGCAAGCCCTATCAGGAGCACGGAGACATCACCTTCGATTACGGCGTTGACTACCAGCCGGACGGCAATTCCTATCTCTGCGTTTACGGCTGGACAAAGAGCCCGCTGATCGAGTACTATATCGTAGAATCCTGGGGCAACTGGAGACCGCCCGGGTCAAACGATGTGCTGGGGACAGTCACCGTTGACGGGGCCACCTACGACATCTACAAGACCACCCGCTACGAGCAGCCCTCAATTGAGGGAACGACCACCTTTGACCAGTACTGGAGCGTCCGTCAGAGCAAGCCCACCCCTGTAGAGGGGAACAAGATCGAGGGGACCATCTCCGTTACCAAGCACTTCCAGGCATGGGAGTCTGTGGGGCTTGAGATGGGAGGAATGTATGAGGCGGCTCTCAATATCGAGGGCTACCAGTCCAAGGGCAAGGCAGACGTTTACAAGAACGTGCTGACCATTGCCGACTCCTACACTCCGGATCCGGGGCTCGATGTGAGCACCTTTGAGGAAACGGAGCTTATAAGCAACGACTTCGAGTCCGATCTGGGCTCCTGGGAGGCCAGAGGCGAGGGCGTCAGCGTAAAGCAGAGCAAAAACAAGTTCTCTGACGGTACAGCTTCCCTCTTTGCCTACGGCAGGAAGGACAACTGGCAGGGCGCCGCAATACAGCTTGACAAGGATACCTTCAAACCCGGACAGAACTACGGCTTCAGCGTTGACGTTATGCAGGACAGCGGCGAGAGCTGCGAATTCAAGCTGACGCTCCAATGCGATATAGCCGGCTCCACCAGCTATCCAATGGTAGCGACTGCTTCTGCGGAAAGCGGAAAATGGGTAACGCTGAAAAACGGCTCCTATCAGATACCCTCAGGTGCGGAGAATATGATACTCTATGTTGAGTCTCCCGACAGCCTGACGGATTTCTACATCGACAGTTTCTCCGCCACAGGCAGGGGCGGCTCAAAGCCCGCTGCTCAGGAAGGGACAAAGCCCGCAGTCACCGGCGGCGACCCCGTTGAGGTAAAGAGCGCCGTTGACATCTCATGGATTGACCCGGACAAGCCGATGGTAGCCATCTCCTTTGACGACGGCGCCTCCGCCACTACAAAGGGCGACCCCGCCTACCGCATCATAGACGCCGTTGCAAACGCAGGCTTCCACGCCACCTTCTTCTATGTCGGCAACTGGATCAAGACCGAGGAGCAGGTACAGTACGCCTATGAAAAGGGTATGGAGATAGCCAACCACACTATGACCCACCCATACCTCTCCAAATGCACCGAGGAGGAGATACGCTCCGAGTTCGACAAGGCTCACGAGAAGCTGAAGGGCATAATCGGAGCCGAGCCCTCAAAGGTAATGAGGCTGCCTTATCTGGACGTAAACGACAAGGTGAAGAAAACGCTGAACGATGTGGCGCTCATCTCCTGCTCCGTCGATACCAAGGACTGGGACAAGGCCACCACCGAGCAGATAGTTGACAAGATAAAGACCGCCAAGGAGAACGGCTCCCTTGAAAACGCTATCGTTCTCTGCCATGAGAACTACGCCACCACCGCCGAGGCTATGGAGCAGCTTATGCCCTGGCTAAAGGACGAGGGCTGGCAGGTAGTTACCGTTTCCGAGCTCTTTGCCGTTAAGGGAAAGACTATGATGGGCGGAACCGTTTATACTAAAGTGTCATAATGCGGCATTACCGCTGTGCGAAAATAATATCCCTCCCCCGGCGGGGAGGGATATTTGTTTTGCCCTATAAAGCACAAAGCCCGCCGAAAGGCGGGCTTTGCTGTTTGTGTTATCAGAAATGACCGGAATCCGAGCCGGAGTGACCGGACTCGTTTCTGGCGATCTGCACGTTGTTGTAGACCTCCATACCGGTTCCTGCGGGAATAAGCTTACCGATGATAACATTCTCCTTAAGACCCATCAGCTTATCCTCCTTGCCCTTGATAGCGGCGTCGGTAAGAGCCTTTGTGGTCTCCTGGAAGGATGCAGCCGAGAGGAATGAGTCGGAGTAGCTGGAAGCCTTGGAGATACCCTGCAGCACAGGGATAGTGACAACAAGCTTCGCATTTATATCGCCGGCGTCGATCTTCTGCTGGATCTCCTCGTTGATAGCATCCACCTCGTGTCTGTCTACCAGAGAGCCTGGGAGCAGATAGCTGGAACCGCTGTCCTCGATCTTCTCCTTCTTCATCATCTGGCGGACGATTACCTCGATGTGCTTGTCGTTGATATCAACACCCTGCAGACGGTAAACCTTCTGTACCTCGGTGATGATATAGTTCTGAACAGCCTCCTCGCCGTTAACAGCAAGGATATCAGCGGGATAAATGGAACCGTCGGTGATAGGCTGACCTGCCTCAACGACCTGACCCTCGGTAACGATGATCTTGTCGCCGTAGGGTATCATATAGGTCTCCTGTGCGGGGTTCTCGGTATCCTGACTTGTGATGGCTACCTGTCTGGTCTTCTTGGTCTCGGTTATCCTTACCTCACCTGCAAGACGTGAGATAGTGGCAGCGCCCTTGGGACGTCTGCTCTCGAAAAGCTCCTCAACTCGCGGCAGACCCTGTGTGATATCCTCCGCCGAAGCGATACCGCCGGTGTGGAAGGTTCTCATAGTCAGCTGTGTACCGGGCTCACCGATAGACTGCGCAGCGATAACGCCGACAGCCTCGCCCACCTGTACCTTGTTGCCGTTTGCCAGGTTAGAGCCGTAGCACTTGGCGCAAACACCGTGCTTGGCCTTGCACTGCAGAACGGAACGGATCTTGATGCGGTCTCTGCCCTCCTCATGAAGTGCGGCCTCAACCTTTGCAGCGTCCTTGATATTCATCAGCTTGTTATGCGACATAATGAGCTCGCCGGTCTTAGGGTCCTTGTAATCCTCGCAGAGGTAACGTCCCACAAGTCTGTCGGCAATGCTCTCGAGAACTCGTCCGCTGACGATCTCGAATACGTCGATACCCTCGTGGGTTCCGCAGTCGTTCTCGTGAATAATAACGTCCTGAGAAACATCGACGAGACGACGGGTCAGATAACCGGAGTCTGCGGTACGCAGAGCGGTATCTGCCAGACCCTTTCTCGCACCACGGGAGGCGATGAAGTACTCCAGTACGTTAAGGCCTTCACGGTAGTTGGCGCGGATAGGCATCTCGATGGTCTGACCGGAGGTGTTGGCGATAAGTCCGCGCATACCTGCCAGCTGTCTGATCTGGTTGATAGATCCACGGGCACCGGAGTCTGCCATCATATTGATGGGGTTATAGTAGTCCATTCCTGCCTTAAGGGCATCGGTCACCTTATCTGTAGCGTTGTTCCAGATCTCGATGAACTTCTTGGACTTCTCCTGCCTGGAGATATAACCTCTCTTATACTGTCTGTCCACCTTGTCAACGAGTGCGTCAGCCTCGGCAAGGATATCCTTCTTGGAGGCAGGTATCTCGGCGTCGCATACCGCAACGGTGATACCGGACTTGGTGGAATACTTATAGCCCATTGCCTTGATCTTATCCAGCACCTCAGAGGTAGTGGTGGTGCCATGCTGCTGGATGCAGCGCTGGATAAGGTCGGACATCTGCTTTTTCTTGATGAGGAAGCCGATCTCAAGGTCGAACTGCTTCTCGGAATTTGTTCTGTCAACGTAGCCCAGATCCTGAGGAATGAACTCGTTGAAAATAAGTCTGCCTACAGTGGCGTCAATGATCTTGGAGACCTGTCTCTCGCCGATCTGCTTGGTGATTCTTACCTTGATAGCCGCCTGCAGCGAAACCTCGCCCTGGTCGTAGGCCATCAGAGCCTCGTTCACGTCTCTGAATACCTTGCCCTCGCCCTTTTCGCCGGGTCTCTCCAGCGTCAGGTAGTAGGAGCCCAGCAGCATATCCTGTGAAGGCACCGCAACAGGGCTTCCGTCAGAAGGCTTGAGCAGGTTATTGGCAGCCAGCATCAGGAACCTTGCCTCGGCCTGAGCCTCAGCGGAGATAGGCAGATGCACCGCCATCTGGTCGCCGTCGAAGTCGGCGTTGAACGCGGTACAAACCAGCGGGTGGAGCTTGATGGCTCTGCCCTCTACCAGTATCGGCTCAAATGCCTGAATACCCAGTCTGTGAAGTGTAGGCGCGCGGTTGAGCATTACGGGGTGGCTCTGGATAACGTTCTCGAGAGCGTCCCAGACCTCAGGCTTAGCGCGGTCTACCATCTTCCTTGCGGACTTGATATTTATCTGGGGATTGGTGTCCACCAGTCTCTTCATAACGAAGGGCTTGAACAGCTCGAGAGCCATTTCCTTCGGCAGACCGCACTGATACATCTTCAGCTCAGGTCCTACGACGATAACGGAACGTCCGGAATAATCGACACGCTTACCCAGCAGGTTCTGACGGAAGCGTCCCTGCTTACCCTTTAACATATCCGACAGAGACTTGAAGGCTCTGTTGTTGGGACCTGTTACGGGTCTGCCATGACGGCCGTTGTCGATGAGTGCGTCCACAGCCTCCTGGAGCATTCTCTTCTCGTTTCTCACGATGATATCGGGAGCCTCGAGCTCGAGCATCCTCTTAAGACGGTTGTTTCTGTTTATAACTCTTCTGTAAAGGTCATTCAGGTCGGAGGTGGCATATCTGCCGCCGTCCAG
Source organism: Ruminococcus sp. (assembly GCA_017471405.1). Taxonomy (GTDB): domain Bacteria; phylum Bacillota; class Clostridia; order Oscillospirales; family Ruminococcaceae; genus FB2012. The sequence goes on along the minus strand of JAFUTK010000047.1, from coordinate 7,462 downwards.
CATTACCATAGGTCTCAGATCAGGAGGAATTACCGGAACAACGTCCAGCACCATCCACTCGGGGCGGTTGCCGGAGGAACGGAAGGCCTCAACGATCTCCAGTCTCTTGAGCAGCTTAATGCGCTTCTGACCGGAGGGCAGGTCTGCTAGCTCGTCCTTGAGCTCCTTTGCCAGCTCGTCCAAGTCGATCTGGCACAGCAGCTCCTTGATAGCCTCGGCACCCATACCTACTCTGAAGCTGTCCTCGTCCCACTTTTCTCTGGCCTCCATAAGCTCAGTCTCACTGATGAGCTGGCACTTTTTGAGGTCGGTCTCGCCGGGATCTATAACGATATACTTGGTGAAGTAAAGCACTTCCTCCAATCTCTTCTGCGATACCTCCAGCATCTGTCCGATGCGGGAGGGTGTGCCCTTGAAGTACCAGATGTGCGATACAGGGGCAGCGAGCTCAATATGGCCCATTCTCTCGCGCCTTACCTTCGCTCTTGTTACCTCGACGCCGCAGCGCTCGCAGATCTTGCCCTTGAAGCGTATCTTCTTGTACTTTCCGCAGTGGCACTCCCAGTCCTTGGTCGGTCCAAAGATCTTTTCACAGAACAGACCCTTGACCTCGGGCTTCTGGGTGCGGTAATTGATGGTTTCAGGTCTCTCCACCACGCCGTAGGACCATTCTCTGATCTTATCGGGGGAGGCTAAACCTATCTTTATTTTATCAAAGCTGTTGAATTCCACTAACAGTACCCTCTTTCTTATTTGACTAAAGCCTTATCCATATGAGCTGTCCTTATCAGAAATCATCGGGATCGTCGTCAATGTTTGTAAGCTCCTGACCGTTCATATCCCTGATATAGTCATCGTCCAGCTCGGAGACGCCGTTCTCGTCCTCAGCCATGAAGCCGTCGTTAAGGTCGCCGTCATCAAGGGCGAAGTCCATATCGTCATCGGCTGCAAGGGATGCCTTCGGAATATAATCGTCATCGTCATCAAAGGTCTGCTTAAGGTCGATGCTGTTGCCGTCGTTATCAAGCACATTGATATCGAGGCCAAGGCTCTGCAGCTCCTTGACAAGAACTCTGAACGCCTCGGGGATACCGGGAGTAGGAACGTTCTGTCCCTTTACGATAGCCTCGTAGGTCTTGACTCTGCCGACGGTATCGTCCGACTTGACGGTGAGTATCTCCTGAAGGGTGTAGGCTGCGCCGTAGGCCTCCAGAGCCCAAACCTCCATCTCGCCGAAACGCTGTCCGCCGAACTGCGCCTTACCACCAAGAGGCTGCTGTGTTACCAGCGAATAAGGTCCAACGGAACGTGCGTGGATCTTATCGTCTACCAGGTGGTGCAGCTTGAGGTAGTACATATAGCCGACTGTTACCTTGTTATCGAACTTCTCGCCTGTTCTGCCGTCGTAAACGGTGAACTTGCCGTCCTCGTGCATCTCGAGAGCGTGAGGATTGATGACCTCGTCCATAGTGTGGAGGGTGAACTCATCGTCCTTGTGCTCCTCGTGGAGCTTCTGAGCCTCTCTGAAGCACTCTCTGATATCGGCCTCGTGAGCGCCGTCGAATACAGGGGTCATTATCTTCCAGCCAAGAGCCTTGCAGGCCATACCCAGATGTACCTCAAGCACCTGACCGATGTTCATACGGGAAGGTACGCCCAGAGGATTGAGCACGATATCCAGCGGAGTACCGTCCTCCAGGAAGGGCATATCCTCCTGCGGGAGTATGCGGGAAACAACGCCCTTGTTTCCGTGACGTCCCGCCATCTTATCTCCTACGGAGATCTTTCTCTTCTGTGCGATATAGCATCTTACCAGCATATTTACGCCGGGAGAGAGCTCGTCGCAGTTCTCTCTTGTGAACTTCTTTACATCAATGATGATGCCCGCTTCGCCGTGAGGCACCTTAAGGGAGTTATCCCTTACCTCTCTTGCCTTCTCGCCGAAGATAGCCCGCAGCAGTCTCTCCTCTGCGGTGAGCTCGGTCTCGCCCTTAGGCGTTACCTTACCTACCAGGATATCACCGGCTCTTACCTCGGCACCGATGCGGATAATTCCGTTCTCGTCCAGATCCTTAAGTGCGTCCTCGCCCACGTTGGGGATATCCTTGGTGATCTCCTCGGGTCCCAGCTTGGTGTCTCTGCACTCAATCTCGTACTCCTCAATGTGGATAGAGGTGTACTTATCCTGTCTTACAAGGTTCTCGTTCAGCAGAACGGCGTCCTCGTAGTTGTAGCCCTCCCAGGTCATGAAGCCGATGAGGGCGTTCTTACCCAGAGAAAGCTCGCCGTTGGAGGTAGCGGGGCCGTCGCCTATTACCTGTCCCTTAGTGATCTTCTCGCCCTTATCGACGATAGGTCTCTGGTTGGTGCAGGTTCCGGCATTGGAGCGCTTGAACTTGGTCATGGTGTAGGTGCGCAGCGAGCCGTCCTCCTCGCGGACAACGATCTTATCAGCGTCAACGCTCTCAACCACGCCGTCAGCCTTTGCAACAACGGCAACGCCGGAGTCAACGCAGGCCTTGTACTCCATACCTGTTCCGACGATAGGATTCTCGGTCTTGAGCAGCGGCACTGCCTGCCTCTGCATGTTGGAGCCCATCAGTGCACGGTTAGCGTCATCGTTCTCAAGGAACGGGATGCAGGCGGTAGCGACGGAAACGACCATCTTGGGCGATACGTCCATAAAGTCGATCTTGTCTCTTTCGATCTCGAGGATCTGGTCGCGGTATCTGCCGTTGACCTTTGCTCTTGCGAACCTGTGGTCCTCGGTAAGGGGCTCGTTGGCCTGTGCAACCATAAAGTTATCCTCGATGTCGGCAGTCATATAAACTACCTCTTCGGTAACAACTCCGGTCTCCTTGTCCACCTTTCTGTAGGGCGCCTCGATGAAGCCGTACTCGTTGATGCGGGCAAAGGAAGCCAGGTAGGAAATAAGTCCGATGTTAGGACCTTCAGGGGTCTCGATGGGGCACATTCTTCCGTAGTGGGAATAGTGTACGTCACGGACCTCAAATCCGGCGCGGTCTCTGGAAAGGCCTCCGGGTCCCAGTGCGGAGAGACGTCTCTTGTGAGTCAGCTCTGCAAGGGGGTTGTTCTGATCCATAAACTGTGACAGCGGTGAGGAGCCGAAGAACTCCTTGATAGCTGCGGTTATGGGTCTGATATTGATAAGCGCAGTGGGAGTAAGAACCTCCATATCCTGCGACTGGGTGTTCATTCTCTCGCGGATAACTCTCTCCATTCTGGTGAAGCCGATCCTGAACTGGTTCTGCAGCAGCTCGCCTACTGAACGGATACGTCTGTTGCCCAGATGGTCGATGTCGTCAACATCACCCACACCCTCACAGAGGTTCAGGAAATAGGAGATAGTTGCCACGATGTCGTCGAGGGTGATGTGCTTAGGCACCAGCTCGTCAACTCTGGCTGCGATGTTCTCTTTGAGTTCCTCCTCGTTTTCGGACTCCTCAAGTATCTGCTTGAGAACGGGGAAGGATACCTTTTCATTTACGCCATAGGGCGCAGCGTCGAAGTCGATGTAGCCTGAGATATCGACCATGTTGTTGCCGATGATCTTGACTTCCTTTTCCTCGACCTTGGTGGTGAGCTCGCCTGTGGCGGGGTCGGTTATGAGCTCTCTTACCTCGACCTTGACAAAGGCCTCAGCAACGCCGGCCTGCTCTAGCTCCATAGCTCTTGCATAGGAGAGGGTCTCCCCTGCCTCGGCAAGGATTTCGCCGGTCATAGGATCGGCAACGGGTCTGGAGAGCAGATGTCCGGAAAGTCTGGAGCCTACGCCCAGCTTCTTGTTGTACTTATATCTTCCAAAACGCGCAAGGTCATATCTCTTGGCGTCGAAGAAGAGGTTGTTGAGAAGGGTGGTAGCAGAGTCTACGGTAGCAGGCTCGCCGGGGCGAAGCTTGCGGTAGGTCTCAAGCAGAGCCTCCTCATGGTTTGCGGTGTTGTCCTTGATAAGGATAGTCTGGCTGATGCGCTCGTCAACGCCGAACAGCGCCTCGATCTCCTCGTTGGTGCCGTAGCCGATGGCTCTTATAAAGGTAGTGAGAGGTATCTTCCTGTTTTTGTCGATACGGACATATACGACATCGTTGGAATCCATCTCATACTCCAGCCAGGCTCCGCGGTTGGGGATAACGGTGGTGCGGAAAAGATCCTTGCCGTTCTTATCCTTGTCGGAGGCATAGTAAACTCCGGGGGAACGCACCAGCTGAGAAACGATAACACGCTCCGCTCCGTTGATAACGAAGGTTCCGCTGTCAGTCATGAGCGGGAAATCGCCCATATAGACCTCCGACTCCTTGATAACACCTGTCTCGGTGTTATTGAGCCTTGCAGTCACGCGCAGGGGGGTAGCGTAGGTAACGTCCCGTTCCTTGCACTCTGCGACGGTGTACTTGGGTGTTTCATCGAAACGGTAATCGACGAAATTCAGCTCCAGAGTGCCGTTGTAATCGGTAATAGCGGCAACGTCCCTGAATACCTCCTTGAGTCCCTCGTCCAAGAACCACTGGTAGGAATTCTTCTGCACCTCGATAAGGTTCGGCATATCAAGTATCTCATTGATCTTTGCGAAACTCTTTCGGGTATTTTTGCCAAGCTTGACTTCCTTGACATTCACCATAGGCCTGATCACTCCTTAACTTTATCGCATAAGCTCCCGCCTGAAAAATGCCGTGTCCGAAGCGGCAGAGAACAGGTGAAAGTTTACATTTTTAAATGACATTTTCTCCCCGTTTTTTGTCCCTGAGGGCACAAAAAAGGGCGGGAAAATCCATTATGATACATTTTACTATTATATAACAGCAAAACGCAAAAGTCAAGGAAACTCCCGCCCTTAAATATTCGATTTGTAGGGTTGCACAAAGCCCTCAGCCTTTACAGCCGGAAAGTTCTACGGTTGATTTTCTGTGACATAACCGTAAATTTTTAGTGAACAGCAGCCACTTTATCTGCGCACGAACTCCTCTCCGTTGACGGTAACCGCCTCGATCTCGTCGGGGTCGATAAGCTCTCCCTGGAAGTTCAGCAGACATCCGAAGTCATCGTCCGAATACAGGAAGCTCTGGCCGTCGGAAATAAGCCCGGAACCGAACAGCTCCCCGATCTCAGTCCCGTCCTTATAGCGCAGCCCATAGCTGTACTTCCCTGTCAGGGAGACAGGGAAAAGAGCCGCTATACCTATCTCAGAGATGTACACCTCCCTGCCGTCGGCGCTGTAAAGCCTTGCATCCTTGACGGAAACGGTTCCCGGCAGGTCTAGGGTAAGCCCCTCCGCCAGATATTCCTCCTCCGGCTCATCGAACCTGTAGATCGTGCTGAAGGTAACAGTCAGAGGTCTGGAAAGGTCGGTAGAGAAGCCGTCGTTCTGGCTGACTATTATTCCGCAGACGGCCGCCGTTCCTCCCTTCTCAATACTAGGGCCGCCCACATAGCCGTCAATGTTTCCGGCAGGGGTGCCGTCGTCGGTGTAGGTCAGCTCGGCTCTCAGGTATCCAAGGCGCATAAGATAGCTCTCGGCTGCATCGTCCAGCGCCTCGACAGTAAATACGGGTCTGCCTCTGTATTCATCCCGAACATAGCTGTCAGCGGTGATGCGGAAATGCCCGTTCTCGGTGACATTTCCCACCGCGTAGCCCTTGCTCACCAGCTCGTCGCCGTAAAACTCCGAGATGCTCTCGCTGTGAATGTTGGAGGATATGACCGCCGCCGCAGTTCCCACAGTCAGCACCGATGCCGCAACTATCACGGCAATCATTGCCGCAGAGAGCCTTCTTCCGCCCTTTTTCATCTTTATCCTGCTGCCGGGTGCGGCCTCGAGGACATACTTATCGTCAAGGGTGCCTATCATTTCAAATATGTTTTTTTCGTTCATAGCTCATAGCCCTCACTTTCAAGATGTTTTTTCAGCTTCTTCCGCAGCCTGTGGAGGGCGACCGTCACCGCGTTGGCGGTCATTCCTGTCTCGGAGGCTATCTGCTCTATCGGGCAGAGATACCAGTATCTCAGCACGAACACCTGTCTCTGCTTTTTCGGCAGAGAGGAGGCAAAACCGTCGATGCAGCGTTTCATCTCTCTGGCGTCCAGCTCCTCCTCTACACTCTCATCAGAGCAAAGCTCCGAAAGCTCCGCGGCAGCCTCGGGCAAGGCTAAGCCTCCGCGCTTTTCCGCCTTCTCAGCCCTGACCCGGTTCAGCGCCAGATTTCTGACGGTTCGGGCAAGGTAAGCCTTTAAGCTGTCGGGCTGCTCGGGAGGTATGCTGTTCCAGAGCGCCGCCAGAGCATCGGCGGTACACTCCTCACAGTCCTCCTCCGAGGAAAGTATGCTGCGGGCGATATAACGACAGTAGGCGCCGTATTTGTTTTCCGTTTCGGCAACCGCCGCCTCATCGCGGGCAAGGAACAGACCGGTCAGTTCCCTGTCGTCCATATGGATCACGTCCTTTGAAAAGTACCTTCACTCTAACAGACACCTTTTGCGAGGGGATATTACAGCTTTTTCAAAATAATTATATCACGGCCGCCGCCCTTAGGCAACTGAGTTTGCAGGCACAAGCAGCCGACCAAGAGACAGAATTTGGCATATTCTCCAAATTCCGAGGGCTGATATTGTGCACAACGGAGAAATTTTTATCAAAATCAAAATTTTTTTGCGGAAACCGGATTTTTTGTCGTATATGTTTTCAGAAACATAAAAAGGAGGGTTTCCCTATGAAAAAAACACTGCTGACATTCGCCCTTGCCGCACTGATGCTTTCGTCCTGCGCCCTGACATATGATGAAAGTCCAGGCAAAGAACGCCCGGAGGACGGGAATGTTCTCTCGGTAGAGGTCGAGGAAGAGAGCATCGTTCCTGTTTCGCAGATATTTGATGGCTATGAAGAGCTGCAGGGCAAAAAGATCGGCGAGCATATAGTAATGCCTAATAAGATCGAGCCCTGCGATGCAGACACCTTCTATACCTTCAGGGTGACAGAAAACACCGATAGATCAAATATGGAGGAACGAGCTATTACCCTTTTCAAGGAATTTTTCGGCGACACCTATGATGAAGCAAAGGTGCGTATAGACGGTGACGAAAGATGTCTTTACAATGCCCTCCCGCCTCCGCCGGAGGGCGAGGAGCAGGATTGCTCCGACCCAAACGCTGGCTATTATGTCGGCTATCCTGCAACGATTAAGAAAGCAAATTTTACTTACCCTGACTTCGAAAACGGCACTGTGGTCGTATACTACCCCGAAAAGGACAGCAGCGTAGAAATGGAGCTTGCAGGAGGGAGATGCACAGTCGGGGAGGTCTGCCAAACAGTGCAGGACTTTATTGATAATGAGTTCCCGGGCTATGAGGGCCTGACCGTCAGCCCCACCTCCGTATATTATTATGACGATTTTTCTGAAGGCGACCCCATCAAGCGTGTATATGTCAACTGCGGAATGGTCAAGGAGGG
>JAFUTK010000046.1 GCA_017471405.1 Ruminococcus sp. | reverse complement strand
CGCTCTTGCGGTCATCGGTTATGTCAGCAATTTCTTCCGGCGCTGTGTCGCTGTCAGTTTCAGCTTTCTCGTCGGGGTCAGCATTTTCTTCTCCCTCAAGTTTAACCGTTATCGCAGGCTCCTCGTCAGCCGGGGTGGGTGCGGTCGTTGTAACAGTATCAGGCACAGGGGCTGATACAGAGCTGTCGGTATTTCCGCAGGCAGAGCAAAGAGCGGCTGCCAGCAGTAGTGTTACGATAGTCATTTTTTTCATAGCTTGCGCACCTCCGGGGGTTGATTTCTGTATTTATTATAAAACATTTTTTCAGGATTGTCAAATGCTGGCTTTTTCTGTTGCAATCCTCCGCAAAGTGTGCTATAATAAGAGGAAGAACACAACGGAGGGCGCTATGCTTTTAAATATAGAGAACGTGTACAAGTACTTCGGGGGCGAGGCGCTGCTGGAGGATATATGCCTCACCGTCGAGGACAGAGAGTGCGTGGGACTTATCGGGCGCAATGGCTGCGGGAAGTCAACACTGCTCAATATAATCGTGGGACGTCTCGACTTCGACAAGACCCCGGAGGGTCTGGGGTCGGTGGCGGTGAACTCCCGGGCGAGGATAGGCTTCCTCGAGCAGAACAGCGGGCTGGACTCCCCTCTCACCATTCGTGAGGAGCTGATGAAGGCATTCGAGGATATCCTTGCGGCCAAGGTGCGTATGGACGAGCTAGAGCAGCAGATGACCGGCCTTGCCGCCGACCAGCTGGAAATAGTCAGCGGGGAATACTCACAGCTTTCCGCCTTCTTTGAGGCGCGGGACGGCTACCGGATTGACGTCAAAATAAATATGATACTGAACGGAATGGGGTTTGCGGGCGTGCCTACCGACAGGCCGGTATCCTCCCTTTCGGGAGGGGAAAAGACGAGGCTCGCGCTGGCGAGGCTGCTGCTGGAGGAGCCGGATTTGCTCATTCTCGACGAGCCCACCAACCACCTTGACTTCCGCACTCTCACCTGGCTGGAAGGGTATCTCAAGGGCTACAAGGGCTCCATACTTATCGTCTCCCACGACAGGTATTTTCTTGACAAGGTCTGCTCCCGGATATGCGAGATCGAGGACGGACACCTGACCTCCTACAAGGGGGGCTACAGCCAATATCTTGTGCTGAAAAAGCAGGAGACAGAGCGGCGTATGAAGGAGTACGAGGCTCAGCAGCGGGAGATTGAAAAGCTGGAGGATTACATCGTCCGCAACAAGACCCGAGCCTCCACCGCCAAGATGGCGAAATCCCGGCAGCATATGCTTGACAGGATAGAGCGGGTGGACAAGCCCATAACCTTTGTCAAGCCGCCGAAGATAAAACTGGAATACGACATCGAGCCCACCAAGGACATCGTGAAGGTGCAGAGCTGCCCCGTTGCCGTAGGCGAGGGGGAGAAGCGGAAGGTTCTGGTGCCCTCACTGGATATGCACATTAGGCGTGGCGAGCACGCGGCAATAATCGGGCCTAACGGCATCGGCAAGACCTCGGTGCTAAAGCTCATTCAGGGGCTTATCCCCCACGAGGGCGGCAGCATCAGCTGGGGCGGAAATGTTAAGATAGCCTACTTTGACCAAGAACATTCCAGCCTTGATATGGTGGACACTGTGATAGAGTCGGTGAGCCGGAAGTTCCCCCGGATATCCGAGCAGCAGGCGAGGAATATGCTGGGCTCGGTGCTGCTGTCGGGGGAGGACGTTTTCAAGCCCATCTCCGTTATCAGCGGAGGCGAGCGTGCAAAGCTGTGCTTTGCGCATATGGCCTTCACAAGGGGCAATGTGCTCATTCTGGACGAGCCCACCAACCATATTGACCTGGGCACCAAGGAGGTCTTAGAGGACGCGCTGGCGGAGTTCCCGGGGACGATAATTCTTGTCTCCCACGACAGATATCTCATAAACAAGGTGGCCAGCCGGGTGCTAGAGCTGTCGCCTGAGGGGGCGCGGTCCTTTGAGGGCAACTACGACGCCTACGCTGAGGTCATCGCCGCCGAGGAAGCGGAGGCGGAGCGTCTCCGCTCGGAGGAAAAGGCGCAGAAGTCCCTTGCCGACTACAACGAAAACAAGCAGAAGCAATACCGCTCCAAGCAGCAGCGCGCCGAGGATGCCAAGAGGCGAGAGCGTGTGCGGGAGCTGGAACGTCTTATTGAAGAGACGGAGGGGAGGATATCCGCTTTAGAGGGCGAGATATCCAACCCAAAAGTTGCGGCAGACTTTGCGCTTATGACAAAGAAGTGCGCCGAGCTGGACGAAGCAAAAGCATCTCTTGACGAGATGATGGAGGAATGGGCATCCCTTGCCTGAAAGGAGAAAGCTATGAAGATAATCAGTACACACAAAAGAACTCACCCCACATCTGTGCTCTACATTCTTTCCTTCACCGAAGAGGAGATAGAAACGCAGCCACTTCTCAAGCTTTTTGAGGAAAGCAACAATACATTCAGAGACCACTATGACCCGGAAAACATGGAATTCTACGCAGTGGAGGTACAGTCCAGAGACGGGCTGCACAACAACCGCCGGGTGAAGGGCGTGCTTATCAAAAGCATGGATAAGATCATCGGGGTGAGCTTTGAGAACAGGACCTACGACCTTAACGAATTTCTAAAGGAAGGTCACCGCGACATCGGGCTCACACCGGAGGAGATAGAAAAATACAAGAACGGTTACTACAGAGACCTGGATCCGCAGGTGAAGGATAATTGATATTCAGGTGCAATAAACAAGAGGTGTCCCCCACTTGGGGTAAGACACCTCTTTTGGCTTTTATATCTCTGGGAAAATATCAAGGCTGCGCTTCAAAATGCCGTTGCACTGTGCAAGGCAGACGCCATAGTTGGTGATGGGAATGCCTGCGTCCCGGGCGCACTGGATGCGATATTTCATCTCCCTCTCTCCCAGCATACAGCCGCCGCAGTGGATAATCAGCTTATAGCCGGAAAGGTCGTCGGGGAACTCGGTGCCAGAGGTGAATTCCAGCTTTAAGTCCTCTAGGCCGGTGTAGCGCTTTATCATCATCGGCAGCTTGACAGTGCCGATATCCCCGCACTGGCGGTGATGGGTGCAGCCCTCGGAGATAAGCACGCGGTCGCCGTTTTTGAGGGTGTCCAGCGCTCTCGCTCCCCTGACCTGCTCCGGCAGGTCGCCCTTGTGACGGGAAAAGAGAATGGAGAAGGAGGTCAGAGAGACGTCCTGCGGGACTATCTTCGCTACCTTTCCAAAGGCCTGAGAGTCGGTGATGACAAGGCGGGGCGGCTCTTTCAGCGAGGCAAGGGTGCCTTCAAGCTCGGTCTCCCGGCAGACAAGAACGGTGCAGCCACATTCCAGCAGCTCGCGGATAGTCTGCTGCTGGGGGAGTATGAGCCTGCCCTTAGGGGCGGCGGAATCAATGGGCACCACCAGCACTACCCTGTCCCCCGACTGGACCTTGTCAGCGATTATGGGGAAGGAGGGCTTTTCCTCCTTTGAGAGGGCGGCGATGCGCTCCTTGAGCTCGTGTATACCCTCGCCGGTGGCGGCGCTGACGACGATGCTGTCGGCGTCGGTTTCGGGAGCTTTGGCGAGGTCGGTCTTGGTGTAGACGGTGAGGCAGGGTATGCCCTTGTCCTTTATGCGTTCAAGCAGGCGGGTGTCCTCCTGGGAGATGCCCTCCTCGGCGCTGACCACCAGCAGGGCGATATCCGTTTTGTTCAGCACCTGATAGGTCTTTTTGACGCGCAGGCCTCCCAGCTCGCCCTCGTCGTCGAGGCCGGCGGTGTCGATGATGACAACAGGCCCCAGCGGGAGCAGCTCCATTGCCTTAGAGACGGGGTCAGTAGTGGTGCCGGCGACGTCTGAAACTATGGCCAGCTGCTGGCCTGTCAGAGCATTTATGAGGGAGGATTTTCCGGCATTGCGCCGGCCGAAGATGCCGATGTGAACCCTATCGGCGGAGGGGGTAGAATTAAGACTCATAGGTGTCCTCTTTTTTGTACAGTTATTGATTGGATTTAAAAAAGAAATTGTAGGGATAACGAACGCGAAGCGCGTTAAAAAGCGCGCGGTCAAGCCTCGCGCCAGAGGCTTGCGGGGTGTCGGGGCAGAGCCCTGAACGGAGCTCGAGGCAGAGCCTCGTTTGCGGCGCCAGCCGCAACTCGGCGCTGCGCAAAACAACAAAAAGGCGAAAAGCTTTCCTACAGCTGTAAAGCGGCAAGAACAAACCAATTTCGCAGCGCCGAAATGTCATAGCTCACGTCACACAGGAAACAGTGAGCGCCAGCGAACGTTTTTCCGTCCCCAAGCGCACAAAGTGAGGGAATACCCTTTTCCGGCGAAACACAATGCTCCGCACAAATTCGGTCAGAGTATCAAATCCGCTCCGATGGCTTTGATGCTCCGCTCCAAAAGCATACGGAACGCAAAGCCCACCCTGTCAGCAGTCTGCTGTACTTCCTCATGGGTGAGAGGGGTATCAGACAGTCCGGCGGCAAGGTTTGAAATGCAGGACAGCCCGCATACCCTAGCCCCCGCGTGATGGACGGCAATAGCCTCGACAACGGTGGACATTCCCACAGCGTCAACTCCCTCGCCGAACTGCCGCAGCATCCTTATCTCGGAAGGCGTCTCGAAGGAAGGTCCGGTGAGCTGAGCGTAAACTCCCGTCCTCAGATACATCTGCATTTCCGCGGCGGCGCCGGAAACGAGGTCCAGCAAAGCGGGGTCGTAGACCTGGCTCATATCCGGGAAGCGGGTGCCCAGCTGGTCGATATTCGGGCCGATAAGCGGGTTGGGGACAAAGCTGGAAACGTGGTCGGAAATAAGCATTATCGTACCGGGGGAGAAACTGGGATTCAAGCCGCCGGCGGCGTTGGTGAGTATCACCGCTCCGGCGCCCAGCATGGTCATCAGTCTGACCGGCAGCACCACATCGGTGACGGGGTAGCCCTCATAGAGGTGCACTCTCCCCTGCATTACCACCACCGGGACGTCTCCCACATATCCGAAAACGAACCTGCCCTTATGCCCGGGAACGGTGGACACCGGGAAGCCCTCTATCTCGGAGTAGTCGATGGTGTCAACTGCCTTTACGTTCTCATCTGCGAAAGCGCCCAGTCCAGAGCCCAGCACTAGCGCTATCTTAGGGATAAAATCGGTGCGGCGGCGGACGGACTTATAGCACTCATAGAGCTTGTCGTAGACGGGAGTTGTGGGTGCATTGGGGTCGCCGTTAAGTCTGGGAGGGATATTCACTCCCCCAAACCAAGAGGGCGGGCCGTAGACGCACTGAACCTCCTCGGCCTCTTTTCTTATGCGCTCCTCAACATCCGGCGGCGGTCCGTAGACGCACTCCACTGGCTCCTCAGCGTCAAAGGGAGGGGGGCCGTAGACGTCCTGGACCTCCTCCTTAGGGTCGAATTTCTTGCCCTTGAAGATCTTCATAGTCATCCTCCTTTCAAGTGGGTTACAATTCTTTGATTATATTGTAACGCATTTGGGGAGGTTTGTCAATCAGGGTCTTTCCGATATTTTAGGGTTGCAGAGACTATGAAGGCGCCGAAGGGAAAGCAGATATCCTCCCTTATTAATGAAT
>JAFUTK010000045.1 GCA_017471405.1 Ruminococcus sp. | reverse complement strand
GCTCCATCACTGATACAAAGGTCTCAGAAAGGATATCCTCCGCATTGCTGCTGCCGGTCTGCCGGCGAATAAAATTGAGCAACCGCTCGCTCCACTCACTGTAGAGCAGCTCCACTGCTTCGCGGTCACCCTGCTGTGCCAACCTTACTGCTTCTGCCTGTTTTGTTCTCTCCATATAGTTCACACTCCTTATTTGGGCTTTCATACGGTTAGACAGAAGCTGCCTCAAAACTGTGACCGTTTTTCAATGCTTTCTGCGATATGCACAAAAAATGCATACGCATATAGTGCAGTATGACAAAGCATTCGGGCTGTGAACATATTTTACCACACAGAGCTACAGAATTCAAGTGTGTCATAAAGGCAGCAAAAGCAAAAAGGACGACCCTTTTAAAAGCCATCCTTTATTCCCTTTGAATATCCAACAAAAACCTAAAGAGTTAGCTCAAAGCAGCGTCCCGCCGTTACACAAAAGCAGCCGCCTTCTGCAAACTTGCAAAAGGCGGCATTCGCTGGCGCAGCGTGTGCACCTGTGAATGACGAACAGAAAAGATGACCAAAGCTCCAAAGTGTAAACCACTTCCCAAAATGAACAAGTCTTCACAGAGCTTCGACTCCGCCGTCACACAAAATCAGCCGCCCTTTGCAATCTTGCAAAAGGCGGCATTGCGTGGTGCACGCTGTGCACTGGTGCGCCCGACAGGAGTCGAACCTGCGGCCTCAAGAGTCGGAGTCTTGCGCTCTATCCAACTGAGCTACGGGCGCGTAAGCGTGTCTCCGCAAAGAAGACACGCGCTTTTTGTTTTATCTTATCTTTGCTCCGCAGGGCAGGCTCTGGTCGGGGAATACCACCGAGGCGCCGCCGTCGGGAGTGTCAGCTGCAAGAATCATTCCCTGGGACTCCACTCCGCAGAGCACTGCGGGCTTCAAGTTCGCCACAATGATTATCTTCTTGCCTGTGAGGTCCTCCGGCTGATACCACTCTGCGATGCCGGATACTACCTGTCTGCCGCCGAAGCCGTCGTCAAGCTGGAGACAGAGCAGCTTCTTGCTCCTCTTCACCTTCTCGCAGCTCTTTACCAGCGCCACACGCAGGTCGGCTCTTGCAAAGTCGTCTATGGTTATCTCCTCTGCCAATTCACCGGGGGTGAACTCATCGCCCTTTTCAGCGTCAGAGAGGTTCGCCTTTGCCGCTGCCATATTCTTCTCGATGATGGCGTTGAGCTCGGCTATCTCCTTATCCATATCTATACGCGGGAAGAGTATCTCTCCCTTGTGAACTGTAACATCAGCGGGCATAACATCGAATCTGCCGAGGTTATCATAGGTCACATCGTCGGCCTTGGCGCCTATCTGCTCCCATACCTTAGGCATTGTGTTGGGCATAAAGGGAGCCAGCAGTCCGGAGATGACCCGGATAGACTCCAGCAGATTGTAAAGCACTGCCGCCAGCCTTGCACTCTTGGCCTCGTCCTTGCCCAGCTTCCAGGGCTCGGTCTCGTCAATGTACTTATTGGCGCGGTCAACTGCTACAAATATCTCCTCGAGGGCGTTTTTCAGGCGGGTGCCGTCGATGCACTCGTCTACCTTGCCCCTCAGCGAGAGGACTGTCTCCTTAAGGGAAGCGTCCACCTCTGCCTCCTCGCGGTCAGCGGGGAGGGTGCCGCCAAAGTACTTGTCGGCCATAGCCACAGTACGGGACACCAGATTTCCGAAGCCGTTAGCCAGATCGGAATTGATGCGGTTTATCATTATCTCGTTGGAGAATGCACTGTCAGCGCCGAGAGCCATCTCTCTCATAATGTGATATCTGATAGCGTCAACGCCGTAGCGCTCGCCCAGCATAAAGGGGTCTACCACATTTCCCAACGACTTGGACATCTTCTGTGCCTCGCCATTCTTGTTCTGGAAGGTTATCCAGCCGTGAACAGCCAGATGCTTGGGCAGCGGCTGCTCCAAAGCCATCAGCATTGCGGGCCAGATTATAGCGTGGAAGCGCATGATATCCTTGGCTACCATATGGACATCTGCGGGCCAGTATTTCTCATAGTCCTTGTAGGCGCCGTTCTCGTAACCTAAAGCTGTGATATAGTTGGAGAGCGCATCTATCCACACATATACAACGTGCTTGCTGTCGAAATCCACAGGCACGCCCCAGGTAAAGGATGTTCTCGATACGCAGAGGTCCTCAAGTCCCGGCTTGATGAAGTTGTTTACCAGCTCCTGAGCGCGGTACTTGGGCTGGAGGTAATCGGTCTCCAGCAGCAGCTTCTCTATCCTGTCGGCAAAGGGAGACATCTTGAAGAAGTAAGCCTCCTCCTTGGCCTCGGTCACCGGGCGGTGACACTCGGGACAGCAGCCGTTCTCGTCCAGCTGGCTCTCTGTCCAGAAGCTCTCGCAGGGAGTACAGTATTTGCCCTTGTACTCGCCCTTGTAGATGTAGCCTCTGTCGTAGAGCTCCTTAAAAATCTTCTGGACTGCCTCAACGTGGTAATCGTCAGTGGTGCGGATATATCTGTCATAGCTGATGTTCATATAGCTCCACAGCTTCTTGAACACCTCAACTATCTCGTCAACATACTGCTTGGGGGTAACACCCTTGTCCTTGGCCTTTTCCTCTATCTTCTGGCCGTGCTCATCGGTGCCGGTGAGGAACATTACGTCATAGCCCTGCATCCTCTTGTACCTTGCGATAGAGTCGCAGGCGACGGTAGTATAGCAGTGGCCTATATGAGGATTTCCCGAGGGATAATATATAGGCGTGGTGATGTAAAAGGTCTTCTTATCCATTTCCATTCCTCCGTAAAACGTTCTGCATTATATTATAACCCTTTTTTGGGATTTAGTCAAGTGTCGGGGGAAAAATCTTTGCAGCCGCTCCGCAGCAAAAGCAGAAAAGAATATCCTCCGCCCGATGGCGGAGATACCCTTTTCTGCCGGAAACAGCAGTCCTCACAGCTTCGGGGAAGAATAAACTTTGTGGCCGCCCCGCAGCAGGGCTGCTGTCAATAAAAAACCCCCTGCCGCAGCAGGGGGATAATTCAAAGCCTTGTAAATTCATCGGCGCCTACGCCGCAGATGGGACAGACAAAGTCCTCCGGCAGCGGGCCCTCGTGGACGTAGCCACACACAGAGCAGACCCACTTCTCCTCGCCATCAGCGGCAGCGGGCTTGTCATCAGCCTTGGCCTCCCCTCCCTCATCAAGGCGGGAGAAATCGGAGGCGCCGTGCTTGCACAGCGGGCAGATGAAATCGTCGGGCAGGTGTCCCTCATAGATATATCCGCAGATGTTGCAGATCCACCTCTCGCCGGGCTCGGCATCAGCCGCAGGTGCAGCCGGCTTGGGTTTAACGTTGGCGTGATAGTAGGCGTAGGTCATAGGGGCGTTGTCGGAGAGCACCTCTCCGGCGGTGACGTCCGCTATGAACATAATGTGGGTACCAAGGTCAATGCTCTGCACCACCTCGCCGGAAAGATAGGCGCAGGTGCCCTTGGCGATGTACGGGATGCCGTTTTCTGCAAGCCTGTGGTCGTATTCATAGAGCTTGTTCTCCCAGCGGCCTGTGGAGAAGCCGAAGTGAGTGAACATATCGAAGCCGGCGGTAACGTCTATCATAGAGACATTGAACCGCCCCGACGCCGCTATCATATAGCAGGTGTAGTTTGCCTTGTTTACGGTGACGGAGACCCGGTTGGGCGAGCTGGTCACCTGAGCTAAGGTGTTGATAATGCAGCCGTTTGAAAAGCTGCCGGTCCGGGCAGTCAGGACATAGAGACCGTAGCTGATCTTGTTCATCGCAGTCATATCCATAGGCTTGTCCTCCAAAAATAATTTATGTAACGGAAAAGCACTCCCTGCTCTGCGGCGGGGAGTGCTTTATCCGCCTGACATCTTTCATTTGCTGTGATGCGGCGATGTTAATCTCTCACCAGCACAAAAAACTCGCTGTCGTTTTCGTTGACGTAGGACTTGATGGTCCAGCCCACCTCCAGCAGACGGTTGAGCTTTTCTATTCTGGCAAAGCGGTTCATATCCGGCGCAGCGCCGTTTCTGGTAACATAAAAAATCTTCTCCATAACGATGCCTCCCCTTAAAAGCATTGTTTTACCCTTTATAACAGTATTGTAGCATAAAACTGTCCAAAAATCAAGACTGTAAATATGAATTTTTGAGTTATTGTAAAAATCTTTTTACTAATTTTTAAATGCGGCTTTACATCTATCTGCTTTCGTGTTATAATATTCCCGACAGAAAGGAGCTGACAAAATGCTTGCCGATATGCACACACACTCCCTCCACTCCCCAGATGCCGACAGGGGCGCTTCCGTTGAACAGATGGCTCTCAAAGCGCAGGAGCTGGGACTTCACACCCTCACAGTAACCGACCACTGCGACCTGAATTACTGGTACGGTGCAGATGAGCACAAATACGAAGAGTACTATTTATCGGACAGTTCTATGTTCGGCTCCCGGGATTACGCGGCGGCATCCATTGAAGAAGTCACAGCCCTCAAGGAGCGTTTCTCCTTCCTTCGCTGCGGAATAGAGCTGGGGCAGCTGGCTCAGGCTCCTGAGCAGGCGGCACTTATGTCTGCCGACAAACGGCTGGATTTCATCATCGGCTCGCTGCATATGAACCGCGGCAAGCCGGATTTCTACTGGATAGAGTGCAAAAAAATGGACAGTTCTGAGATCGTCTCCCTACTGGACGATTACTTTGCGGAGGAGCTTGAAGTCTGCCGGACAGGGGACTTTGACATTCTGGGGCACCTTACCTATCCTATGCGTTACATCGTCGGGGAGTGCGGCATACCGCTTGACATGACCCGCTGGGAGGATATCATTAGGGAGATATTCTCCACGCTGATTTCCCGGGGCAAGGGCATTGAGATAAACACCTCAGGCTTGCGGCAGCACTACGGGCTGACCTTCCCCTCTCTTGAACACATTTGTCTTTTCCGTGAGATGGGGGGCGAGATAATAACCCTCGGCTCCGATGCACACCGCATAGACGACATTGGCGCGGGGCTAGGAGCCGGTGCGGCGCTGGCACGAGAGGCAGGGTTCAGATACACCGCAGTCTACACCGGGCGTCAGCCGGAATTTATAAGGCTGTAAGGCAAAGGCACTTTTTTAGTATGATAAATCGGAATTTGTGCACGCGGTGCACCACCGAATTCACGCTGCGCTCCCGTTGGTCGCTTGGGTGTGTGCGGGAGTGTAGTCTGCGCACCGCGACCGGAGTTTGTTCGTGCTGTGACCGTAGGTGCTCGCATTCCACAAGGTGTG
>JAFUTK010000008.1 GCA_017471405.1 Ruminococcus sp. | reverse complement strand
GTGGAATGCGAGCACCTACGGTCACAGCACGAACAAACTCCGGTCGCGGTGCGCAGACTACACTCCCGCACACACCCAAGCGACCAACGGGAGCGCAGCGTGAATTCGGTGGTGCACCGCGTGCACAAATTCTGATTTATCTTTCAAAAAGCAAAAGAAAAATATTCTATCATAATTATAATCCCGCCGCCCGCCAAAGTCAATTACAGTAATATTACTTATAGTTACAAACCTGTTTGAAGGATTTATCCTGTCATCCGGCAGCTGAGCTCAGAATATAAAAGTCATTTCGGCATCGTCAAAGCAGCATATTTTTCCGTCCAGTGCATCGATATATATTATTTCTCGTGGGTGTATATTTGTGTTGTCCGGCGTGGAGCGCCCGACTGTCAGACACCACATCGGGCGGTATTCAAAGCTGTCATTGCCGATATCCTCGACCCTTGCGCAGTAGCAAAGGCTTAGTTCGCTGACGATATAGCTTGACCCGGGAGCCAGCTGCTTTTCAAGGTATCTGAGCGCCGACTCAAGAGTTATGATCCTTTCAGCTTCCGTCTTTTCAATGATATTTGAATAGTAGTTGTTCTCGATATGGCATATCTCGTTTTTGCCGTCAAAGGTGATGATAAGCTGCTGGGGACGCATAAATGCCTCGTCGAGCAGGGCTGTGCCGGAGGTCGATACAGGGCAGCCGTCAATGTAATGGCGAAGCTGCACATATATCCAGTAATTCTCCTCATCGACCTTGAAGGCGCAGGCAGCCTCGGCTTTGACGCCGCTGTCATTCACAAGGAAGGGCATGAGCTTTTCATTGGCGAAGTCCTCGGCATATTCGACAGCCTCTCTGACAGAGTATTCCTCCCCGTTCAGTACAAATCTGTCATCGAGGCTGTCCTTTCCGACGATGTATTTCTTTCCGTCCTTAAGCTGACCCTCCGGGACGGTGTGCTCTTTTCTGGCATAGGAGAAGGTGCTGTCGTCATAGTACCAGATAGTCGCATTATCTGTTTTCCCGATGATACAGTCAGCGCCCTCCTCGGTCACAGAGAGCTCCTGCTCCGGGAGCATCAGCTGTGCCAGCTCCGTCAGCTTTTCTCTTTTGTCGCAGTTCCTTGAAAGGTCGGCCTTGATGTTGTACAGCTTGCCCGAAGCATCTATGCTGAGTGTATCAGGCAGGGTGAAGTTCTCATATTCCGTCCCGATGACATTGCCGGCGTTGCCGATGACCTGACTGACTGTGTCGTATTTGAGTATTTTCTCCTCTCTGTTCAAGGTGATAACAGCTGTGACAGCAGCTGCTGCCGTTACAGCTGCCGCTGAAATTGCGATGATGAGTTTTCCTTTCTTGTTCATAGAAATGCCTCCTTAAATATATTTCTGAAAACATATACAGAACAAAAACCGAAAACCCACACGTTTTTTCAAAAATATTTTTGCTGTGATAAAAAATTCTCCTTTGTGCACAAGCCGGCACCTGCATATCTGTGCAATATGCCTTGCCCGGACATAAAAAAGGCACCGCGCTTATGTGCGGTGCCTTGCTGTTAAATTATGTTCTCCAAAAAAGCTGCGGTCTTGGCGTCGTAGCGGAGATCCTGCGCTGCCATATCCTCTTCAAGCTGCCATAGCTTTGTGGCGGCGAATACGGAGGAAACAAAGAACTGTTGGCTGTTTAAGTACCCCAGCGGCACTACTGCCGGGGGAACGCCTGTATCCTGACTGACCTTCTTCACCCTTGCCAGCCTTGCAAGGTTGGCGGTGGAGGTGAACTGTCCGTCAACGGGAATGGTGGCGTCTCCCTTTGCAAACCTTGCAAAGAAGCCCTTGGCCTGGGGCGAGAACGCCATAACGGGCAGGTCGTGCTTTCTGTACCAGTTGTACTCCCACATATTCATGCACACCAGCGTCGGGTCGCCGAAGGTGTCGGTGGAGGAGTGTGCTAAGCTGTAATTTATCTGGCTGACGGTGAAGGGCTCCATGCCGTGCTGCTCCGCCCAGCGGTTAGCCTGCTCGATGCGGGAGGTGGTCCAGTTGGAGGCCCCGATGAAGTGCGCCTTACCGCTCTTGACAAACTCGTTAAGTGTCGGCATTATCTCGCTGACCGGGATTTGCTCATCATCTCTGTGGAGGAAGTATATATCAACGTAATCGGTCTGTAGACATTCAAGGCTCCTTGCCATATCTTCATTGAGGGACTTCTCGTCCAGCCTGGATATGGACATATCCTCTCTGTTCGGGTGACCGCCCTTGGTGGCGATTATTATCCTGCCTCTGTTGCCTCTTGCCTGCATCCATCTGCCGATGACCGACTCGCTGGCGTCTGCGCCGTTTTCCAGCCACTCGCAGTATACTCTCGCGGTGTCGATGCAGGTGCCCCCCAGCTCGACGTACTTATCCAGCAGCGAGAAATAGAACTCGTCGTTATCCTGGGTCTCGAAATTGGCGGTGCCGAAGGTAAGGCAGGGAAGCTCCAGAGCATATCTTTTATTCTTCATTGTGTACTTGAACATTCTTCTCACCCCATTATCATTCTTTTCAACAAGTTATATATATTTATATTATCATACCTCTATTCCCGATTTCAAGACTAAATTATTAATTTTTCTCCGTAAGATTTTGTATGTGAGGGAATAGGGGAGGAAAGCCCGGAAAACAAACAGCCCCGCCTTGCGGCGGGGAGTATGCTTTCCGGCGGGAAGAATATGTATGTGCGGGGCAGAGCGCTCGCTCTTGCGTCACCGCCGGGCGCGGCTCGGTGAGAGGCAGAAAAAGCGCCGCCGTCAAAGTGACAGCGGCACTGTAATTAACTTCGGTTTAATACTAAGCCGTAAACGCGGGCTCAGAATGACGGCGTCCGCACAAATGAAAGCGACCATCGGGAGCGTAACGCGAATTCGCCCGCGGGGGCGCGCCCCGCATGACAGCGGCTCCTTATCGTTCACATCAAGCTGTGAGCCCAATAATTCCGAATTCCGCATTCCGAATTGACTTACGCCCAGGGGTTGGTGCTCTCGGGCTGGCGGATATCGGAGAGAATGAACTGATCCCACAGATACCACTTGCCGTCCTTGGCAAAGCGCATCAGTACCTCCCGGGGACTGTCAGCACCGCCGGAGGTCACGAACAGCTTGGCGTAGTTCTCGTTATCATAGGAATAGGGGTTCTCCGATACCTTGATGCTGTAGGGCTCGGAGGGGGTGTAATCGTTCTGAGGAGTAGCGCCGATGAAATAGGAGCGGGGAACATAGTCCTTGTCCATAAAACGGTCGCGGATAAACTGCTTCTCCTGACCGGAAAGAGGACGGGGTCCCTTGATGGCGTCCAGCATGGAGTAGCAGAGCTCTCTGTCCTTGGGGAAGTAGCAGAGCGCCAGAACGGTTAGCGCCGCTGTATCAAAGGGGGAGGAAAGCTGTGCCTGAGGCAGAGCCTTGAACTCCTCAAGAGTGTCGGGCAGCTTTGCGAAGGTGACAGTCTCGGTCTTGTTGGTAGCCTTCTTGAAGGCGTTGGTCGCCGCCTGAGTTACGGTGCTGTTAGTCATCTGAACGGCTTTTTTCTTTAGATCGTCAAAAAGTCCCATAGTAAAATTCTCCTCTGCAAATTATTTCCGCACGCCGCGGATGGTACAGATATCACACCCATATTATAACAGACCGGCAGGGGTTTGTCAATGGAAAGGGTACTATTTTTATGAAACCACGATGTCATAAACATTATGAGCAAAATTGCCGCTTCGTGGCAATTTTGAGATACGGAAAAAGGGTATCCCCCGCCTGCGGCGGGGGGATACCCTTTTTCCGGCGATCAGGCTTTGTGGCATTTCTATGATGCGCCTCCGGCTAATATTTTAGGAGGTCTGAAAAAATATTATATTTACAAGCGCCTTGTAATAGTATATAATTATTTTAAACTAAAGGCATCAACACCCGAAACCTTGAAAGGAATGATGAAAATGAAACTGTCAAGAAAGCTTATGGCATCAGCTCTGGCAGTGCTTATGAGCGTGTCCGTACTGGCAGGCTGCGGCAGCAGCGACAGCTCCTCCGCCTCGGAGAGCACAGCCTCCAAGTCGGAGACCGAAAGTAAGCAGGACGCTTCCTCCGCCGATGATTCGCAGGAGGATAACAAGCCCGCCGACGAGAGCAAGCCCGATGATTCCTCATCGACATTCACCATCGACACCGCTGCGGTTGAGGCAGACCTGGCCGAGTGGAACGAGCTGAGCCAGACCGAGATAACCGCCGCTATGGGCGCCGGCTGGAATTTGGGCAATCAGCTGGAGGCACTGAGCGGCAGCACTCCCAGCGAGACCGCCTGGGGCAACCCCGTCATCACTAAGGAAATGCTGGAGCTGGTCAAGTCCCAGGGCTTCAGCACCGTCAGAATACCCGTCACCTACCTCTCCACCATTGGCGAGGGCCCTGATTACACCGTCGACTCCGCTTGGCTGGACAGAGTTGAGGAGGTAGTAAAGTATGCCCTCGACAGCGGGCTTTATGCCATCATCAATATGCACGGCGACGGCTACTATTCCATCAGAGGCAGCTGGCTGCTCTGCGCCGACGACAATCAGGAGGAGATCAGGGACAAGTACTCCAAGGTCTGGGGACAGATCGCAGACCGCTTCAAGGACTACGACGAGCACCTCATCTTCGAATCTATGAACGAGGAGTTCAACGGCGAATACGGCGACCCTGACCGCGCCGCTTATGAGAACATCAACGCCTACAATCAGACCTTTGTGGATACCGTCCGTCAGACCGGCGGCAACAACGGCAAGCGCTGGCTGCTCCTTCCCGGCTGGAATACCGACATCAACTTTACAGTGGGGGACTACGGCTTTGCGATTCCCACCGACGAGCACTGCGAGTCCGACTCCAATAGGATTATGATATCCGTACACTTCTACGACCCCTATAACTTCACCATCGACGAGAACGACTCCAGCATCAAGACCCAGTGGGGCAAGGGCGCAAAGCGCGGCAAGAAGGACAACTGGGGACAGGAGGCACACGTTGAAAAGCAGATGAAGGCTCTGAACGACGCCTTTGTTTCCAAGGGCTACCCTGTTGTAATCGGAGAGATGGGCTGTATGGACCGCTCCGATAAGGACGCCCAGAGCAATGAATTCCGGGCTTACTGGTATGAGTATGTTTGCAATCAGGCTAAGCTGAACGGAGCGGTGCCTGTTATCTGGGACAACGGCTGGAACGGAAAGAATGCGCTGGCGTTCTTTGACCGTCACGAGTTGACTGTGAGCCAGCCGGAGCTGGTAGCGGCAGTCATCAGAGCGATGACCACCGAGGGCGACTATGAGATAACCGCACCCGTCACCGCAGAGGCGGCAGCATAAACCGCAGACAGTAAGAGATACGAACGCGAAGCGCGTTAAAAGTTTCGGTCAAGCCTTTCCCAAAGGCTTGCGGGGAAATTTTATCCTCGACAAGCTCGGAAAAAATTGGGCAGCGCCCTTGCGGAGCATATTTCATTCTCGAACAACTCGAATGAAATTGGCAGAGCCTCGTTCGCGGCGCCAGCCGCGACCCGGCGCTGCGCAAAAGAGCAATAGAACAACAAAGCCGTTTTCCTCATCAAATGAGAGGAGAACGGCTTTTTTCGCAGCGCCGAAAAGTCACAGCTCTGTACTCACAGGAAACAGTGAGCGCCAGCGAACGTTTTTCCGTACCCAGCACACAAAGTGAGGGGCGGTGGAGGGGACAAGCCCCCGCCCTACGACTGTTCACCAGTACAAGGCGGAAATTGACGTAAAAAATCCGTTAATTCCGCCAATGCCCCTTGTATTTTCCCGCGGGGTGTGATATACTTATAAGGATAAATTAAACGGCAGTCAATGCCCCTCGCTGCTTCGCAGCTCGGGAGAGGATGCATTTTCCGCGGGTATTATTCTCTGATACGGAACTCACTGCTAAAATCAACCGAAAGGATACAGGATATGGAAATTATAGATAAGAATAACCAAGCCCTGCTGGAGGAGTACGAAAGCTTTACAAAGACAAGCAAATACGGCAACTTTATGCAGTCGCTTCGCTGGCCGAAGGTCAAGGACGGCTGGGGCTGGGACGCAGTCATCTCCCGCGGGAGCGACGGCAAAATTCGCGGCACCTGCCTTATCATCATCAAGAAAGTGCCTATCTTCGGCGTTACCTTTATGTATGCCCCACACGGCCCCGTCTGCGACTGGAGTGATAAGGAGGTCATGAGCGACCTCTTTGAGGGAGTAAAGGTCCTCGCCAAAAAGCATAAGGCCTACCAGTTTATGTGGGACCCCTGCTTCGAGGAAAAGGATAAGGACATCAGCGAAATGATAATCGGTATGGGCTTCAAGCATACCTATAACGCCCCCGAGCTCACCACCATTCAGGCAAGAAACAACTATATGCTCCGCAATATCGAGGGCAAGACCGAGGAGGAGGTAATGGCCTCCTTCAAGCCCGATTGGCGCAACCGCATCCGCAAGGGCCCCAAGAAGGGCGTGGTCTGCAAGGTCTGCGGCACCGAGGCTCTCGACGACTTCTATCCCCTGATGCAGGCAACTGGCATCCGCGACGGCTTCTCCATCAGAGCCAAGGAGTATTTCGTCAAGTTCATCGAGGGGCTCGGCCCCGAGCACTGCCACCTCTTTATGTGCTACACCGAGGAGGACGGCAAGCAGATACCCCTCTCCGGAGCCGTCACCACACAGTACGCCGGCAAGACCTGCTATGTATACGGCGCATCAGCTAACCACCACCGCAACCTCTATCCCAACTACCTGATGCAGTGGACGATGATACAGTGGGCTATCAAGGGCAAGAACTATATCTACGATTTTCAGGGCATACCCTTTTATAACGACGAGACCAACCCCAACTACGGCGTATATAAGTTCAAGAAGGGCTTCAACGGCGAGGTGGTCACCTACGCGGGAGAATTCTTCTACATCTTCAAGCCGGTGAGAAAGAAGCTCATTGACCTCTGCGAGAAGATAGTAATGAACCGCCACGAGCGCAAGCGCCAGAAGCTTCTGAAACAGCGCAACAAGGAATTCGGCACCGAGGCTGCCGCCCAGAGCGAATAAAGACAAAAAAGCACAGTTCCCTTTTTCGGGGAGCTGTGCGATAATTTTGTTATGAGAGATATTCCGCGTCCGGGCTGGGCCATACTCTGTACATAGGCATTGCGCTCCACTTGGACTCTGAGGAGGTCACCCAGACCTCGGCAGCGCCTGTTTGCGCATTGCGGCAGATCTGCCACATATCTGCGGTAAGATTTGCCGTGCCTCCGCTGCCGCCCTTTTCAACGTTCTTAGTAGGCCGGTACTTCATAGGCAGCAGTAGCTTTCCGTTCTGTGTCATAGTCTCTGACGTTACCTCTGTCATCTTCTGCTGGAAGTAATAACGTCCAACACAGGGGTCCGTTGACTCGGCACCGTTTGCTCCGTACCATCGGTTCAGCAGGTTTCTGTCGATCTGCACTGCTTTGTACTTGCAAAGCGGATAGACCTTGTAGCTCTCAATGGTGCCGTCCTTGTTTTTGACGGTAACATCGACGCTGAAGATCGCATCGCTTGATCTGAAGGAGGCCTCGGCAACGCTGTCAAAGAACACCGTAGTCATTATCTCGCCTATATGCTTGGCGGTGACCATATCAACCTTTTTCTGCGCCTTGTGAATATAGTGCATCATAGTAGGGACAAGTATCCCCGCGAGTATGCCGATAATAGCGATAACAACTATCAGCTCCACCAGAGTAAAGCCCTTTTTAAGTTTGTTCTTCATATCAGTCATCTCCTTTCGGGCTTGTAATACTATATTCCTATATTTATTATATCACAAATGTGTAATATTGTCAATTTTACACCGCTCTATTTGTTGAATATAGACAATTAATTCACCTGTGAATTTGTTAAACCGCCTAAATCAATGGTTCAGATATTTCATCAATTATCATAAAAGAAAAGAACCCCCGCCATAAGGCAGGGGTGCTGAATTGATGTTATTTCTTCTTGTGCTCCTTTTTGACGGCGTACATTCTCTCGTCTGCAAGACGGATACATTCGTCCAGACCGTCAGCTGTCGAGAAGCGGCTGCAAATAGAGCCTACACTGACCTCTATCCGGTAGGGAAGCTTCGCTCGGGAGGCGTAGCGGTCAAGGGTGGAGGTGAGCTTATCGGCAAACTGCCCGATGAATTCATCATCGGTGTCCAGCGACATAACGGTGAACTCATCGCCTCCGAAACGGGAGCAGATGCTCTCCGGCCCCGCCAGACGCACCAGTGAGCGGGCAAGAGCCTTCAGCGCCCGGTCGCCCTCGTTGTGACCGTAGCTGTCGTTTATCTGCTTCAGGTTGTCCATATCCACCGAGAAGACCACAGCGCTCATATTCCCGGCGTTCATACGCCTTATCATAGAGCTCGCCCGCTTGTAGAAGCCTCGGCGGTTGAGCAGCTTGGTCATAGGGTCGTGAATGTGCATATCTGCCAGCTTTTCGTTGGCACGCTCGATGGTGCGGCGGTTGCGGTAGCTCTCCAAGATCTGGTCTGTCAGCAGCACGAACCTGCGCAGATTGTGGAACAGCGCATAGTCAAGGTTCACCGCAAAGCCGATGTAGCCTATCAGGTCGTCCTCGTGGTGAAGGGGACAGAACATTACGGTGTCGTGCCTTTCAAGTATATCCGGAAGGTTGGGCAGCAGCTGGCTCCTGTCAAAGAGAGTGCCCTCGGTAACGTCCTGCTCGGTGGTCATCAGCAGCTCCATCTCGGGAGTAAAGCCGTTGAGCCGCCCGTGAGGATTGTCGTCAAGGCTTCCCCTGTTGACGCAGCACCAGGTAGCAGTGTCGCTGTAGCGGCGCATGGTAGAGGCCAGCGTCTGCTTGTCGGAGCAGCCAAGTCCCCGGGTGAGATAGGTGAACATAAGGTCCTCGTGAGTATCATCAATTACTATGGCGTCATTTAGCTGCATTATCTTATCCGCGATAGCATCGCCGCTTAGCCAGTGGCAGCCACAGGACTGCGCTATCCTCATACGGTAGGGTATCTCGATCACGTTCTCGCAGCTGCCGCCCTCCAGAGTTATCTCGATAGCGTCGGCACAGGCCTCGCCTGCCTCGTCGATATCCACAGCGCAGGTAGTCAGGCGGGGAGTGTGATACTTCTCCAGATCAATGCCGTCAAAGCCGGTAACGATAACGTCCTGAGGGACACGCTTGCCATGCTGGCGCAGCACATTGCAGACCGTCATTGCCATTACGTCGTTGGCGCAGATGACTGCCTCCGGCAACGGCTGACCCGAGGTAAACCAGCTTTCCGCCAGCTGCCTGGTGGGGTAGTCCCAGAAGTCTCCGTAGCCCAGACGCTTTTCGTCAAAGGGGATACCGTATTCCGAGAGCACCTTCTTAAAGCGCTGCACGCGCTCGTCGGAGAAGGGATTGTTCTTCATTCCTGCCACGAAGTTTATCCTGCGGCAGCCGTGAACGGTGATAACGTGCCTGATGATCTCCTCAAAGCTGTCGGCATAGTTGAACATCAGGCTGATGCAGCCCTCGACCTTTCTTTCCACAGCAAGTACAGGCAGCCCCAGCGCCTTTGCGCGCTCTATGATGCCCATACTGATATCCTCATTCTTGATGGATTCGGGAAGGACTACCACAGCATCAACGGTGCTGCTGTCCAGCAGGGAGTATATATTTGCCTCTCCTCTGGAAAAGGCGTTGCTCTTGTACATATCCAGGAAGGGATTGAAGATGACTGTCTTGAAGCCCCTTGCGCTGATAGCCTTGGCGACAGAGCGCACCATATCGTTGACATTCTCCTTGTGTATGGACGAGGATAATATCCCGACGGTCTTGAATTTTTTCTGTGTGCTCTGTTTCATATGCTTGTTTCCTTTTTTGAAAGAATTATCAGAAGCCCAGCTGCTCCTTGACAAGTATTACCTTCATTCTGCCCTTGTGTCTCTGATAAGCGGAGACCACGTAGTTGCAGCATATCCTGCCCTCGGCTCTGCATCCGGAGGGCATATCGCCGCCGGCCTTGAGGGATACGCACTCGCCGGTGACGGTGCAGGGTGTGCCGCAGTTCAGCCTATCGGAGTTGGGGGGTGCTGCATAGCATTTTACACGCTTTATAGCGTCGTCTATGTTTCTCACCAGCTTGTTGTAGCCCACCACGAAGATGACCGACTTGGGCCCGTAGCAGATGGCTGCTACGCGGTTTGAGTTGCCGTCAACGTTGTAAAGCTCGCCGTTCTCGGTGACGGCGTTGGCGGAGGTGAGGAAAACGTCCGCCGAGAAGGTGTCCCGGTAAAGCTGCTCCACAGCCTCCCGGTCGGGACATCGTGAGCGGTCAAGGAAGTTGTACTTCCCGCTCTTCATAAGGTCCAGCACGCCGCTCTCCGCCAGCGTGGCCGAGCCTCCGCAGGAGATGGTGTCGCCCTCCTTCATAAGGCTCTCGGCTATCTTAACGGCATCGGCGCAGGTGTCTGCTATATAGGTGTCGATATTGTTTTTCTTAAGGTTTTCGGCGGCGCGCTCCAGCTTGCGGGTGATAGTCGCCATAAAAAGTTCGCTCATCTTGAATTACCTCCTGTCATAAGGCGGGCAGAAACGGCATATCCTTTGAATGTGAGAGCATCAAAGAGGCCGCACGTCCCTCATCGTATCATTTCTATTTTACCACACAAAGGTAATAACAGTCAAGACAGGGTATAAACATCTAAAACAAATAGGTCGATTTGCACAAAACGGGAACACGATTAACGTGCATTTCGACGGAGGCGGGGCAGTCCCGCCAATAAATCCTTGGGAGTGTTGAAAATGAATTTCTTTGATGTAGTTCTTATCGCTCTGGCGCTTTCGGCAGACGCCTTTGCGGCCTCAGTCTGTAAGGGGCTCGCCACAGGGCGGGCTAAACGGTCACAGGCGCTGACGGCTGCCGCCTGGTTCGGCGGCTTTCAGGCGTTGATGCCCATGCTGGGCAAGCTGCTGGGTAGCACCGTCAGCGGAGTGCTGCAAAGCTGGGGAAAGATAGTCGCTGGGTGCATACTGGCGGTCATCGGTGCGGTGATGATAAAGGAGGCCCTCTCAAAGGAGGAGCCGGCGGAGCCCTCCTTCTCCTGGAAGGTGATGCTTCCCGCAGCGGTGGCCACCTCTATCGACGCCCTGGCAACGGGGCTGACCTTCGGAGTGCTTGGGGTAAACGCCCTGCTGCCCTCGCTGCTGATAGGGTGCATAACGGCATTGCTCTCATACATAGGCGTCACCGCCGGAGGCAGCATCGGAGACAGGCACCGCCGTCCCGCACAGCTTGTCGGCGGAGCAATTCTCATCATACTCGCGGTCAAGACCGCCTTTTTCGGATAGCTTGGAGGTAAGCATATGGCAGAGCCCACCGGCAGACACGGCATCATTCTGGAGAACAGAGCCCGGCTTGAGATAACCGGCGTTACGGACGTTGACAGATTTAACGAGGAGGAGATAGCCCTCTTCACTCAGCTGGGAGAGCTGACCATAAAGGGCAGGAGCCTGCACATCAACGAGATGAGTGTGGGCGGCGGAGTCCTTTCCGTCGAGGGAGACATCTGCGCCCTCATCTACGGCGACAAGGACAGGACGAAAAAGCTATCAATGCTGGGAAAGCTGTTCAGATGAACGAATATATCCTGCCTATGAGCGAGAGCGCTCACCGCGCCGGGGAGATACTAACCATCTCAATGACGCTGGGGATATTCTTGGGAGCCATCTACGACCTGCTGCGGGCAGCAAGGCGGGGCTTCAAATGGGGCAGGGCAGCGGAGAACGTCACCGACTTTTTCTATGCCCTGTTTTTCTTTTTCTGCCTGTTTGTGCTGTGCGTGGCGCAGATAGGAAGGGTTCGCCTTTTTCCGCTGGCGGCTATGCTTATAGGAGCCGCCGCCGAGCGTTTCACTCTCGGGCGGGGGATAGTTTATGTTTTCTCCCGAATTTTCGGGCTTATAAACTCCCTTTGGGAAAGAACGGGCGGGAAATGTGCTGTAAAAATCAAACAAAAAATTCATAGCGGTTTTGTAAGAATTAAACTAAAATGTGGAAAAACCCGAAAAAGTTTAAAAAAGCCCTTGAAACGGGGCGGGTGATTGGTGTATAATATATGGGTATAAATGGGCTCATTATCGGAAAGGAAGTGCTGCGATGGCTGAAAACAACGGCGTTCAGACCGTTTATGAAAGACCGAAAAAGCGTCTGGGTCATGTTATCGGCGCGATTGCGGTCTTCTGTCTGATAGTGTATTCCGTATTCAACATCATCTCGCAGCAGGCGCAGATCGCACAGCTGAAAAAGCAGAGCGAGGAGCTTGCCGCACAGATCACCGAGCAGGAGCAGCGCAACGATGAATACACCCGTCTGCTTTCCTCCGGGGACGAGGCTGAATATATGGAGCGCATCGCGGTGGAGCAGCTGGGCTACGCTTATCCCAACGAGCGGCGCTTCTATATAGTTGAAGGCGGAAGCACAGAGCAGGGAAACTGATCACAGAGAGGTAAAAGTAAAAGCATATGCAGCTTGAGGTAGGAAAAATTTACGAGGGCAAGGTCACAGGCATCACAAAGTTCGGCGCATTCGTCGAGCTGGACAAGGACACCACCGGAATGGTACATATCTCCGAGGTGGCGAACACCTTTGTCAACGACATCAAGGATCACATTCAGGAGGGGCAGACCGTTAAGGTAAAGGTCCTTTCCGTAGGAGAGGACAAGAAGATAAGTCTTTCCATAAAGAAAGCGCTTCCTGCACCCCCGAAGAAGCAGTTTGACCGCCGTTCCGGCGACAGGGCTCCCCAGCAGAGCAGGCCTGCCGCAAGGAAGAAGCCCTATGAAGCTCCCGAGCCTCAGGACTTTGCTAAAAATCCCCCGCCGGTCTATGACCCCAATGCCAATTCCGGCAACGCGGGCTTTGAGGATATGCTCTCCAAGTTCAAGGCTTCCAGTGAGGAGCGCATCTCCGATCTCAAGCACGTTATGGACGGCAAGCGGAGAAACACCTCCAGAAGAAAATAAAACACAAAGCTGCTGCCGACCGGTAGAAGACGGCGGCAGCTTTTTTTACGTCGCGCTGCGCTCCCGTTGGTCGCTGCCACTGGTGCGGGCTTGTGGCTTTTGTGCCGCGACCGCGGCTTGCTCGTGCTGTGGCCTTTGGTACTCGCATTCCACAAGGGGAGATGCGGTTTTGCTTTTTCTCACCTTGTAAAGGCGCAAAATGGAGGCGCCGCGAGCTCCCGTTGGTCGCTGCCACTGGTGCGGGCTTGTGGCTTTTGTGCCGCGACCGCGGCTTGCTCGTGCTGTGGACTTCGGTGCTCGCATTCCACAGGGTGAGATGCGATGTTGCTTTTTCTCACCTTGTCAATGTGTGCGTTGTTATTTTTGAAGCAGGGGAGTGAGTGTATGTTCGGCAGGAGGAACTCCGCCTTTATAAAGAAGCTTAAGAAGCAGGGCAAGCCCGCCGCCGGCAGGGTGGCGGACATCATCACAAGCAATGAGCCGGACAGGCTTGTAAGGACAATGGCGCTCCCCGACCCGCGCCCCTTTACGGTCATCATAACCTTTGTTACTGATATTGGAAAGGAAGAGCGGCTTGTGATGCATACCACCGACAGCTCGCCATACTCGCTGGGCTTTGACATACCGGTAAGATACTATTACGAGAACGGGGTCTGCTTTGCGGCTCCGGAATCAGTCATCAATAAATGAGGCAGGAAAACCTGCCCGGGAGGATAAAATGAAGAACTTCAAAAAGACATTTGCATTCATATTTTTTGTGCTGGCGGGAATTATCATCGGGGCGTTCATCGCCTATGTGTGCGCCGGCAAGAACTACGTCGGCTGGCTGGCGTGGGGCAAGGAGCTGGGAATTCAAAACTTCAACCTTGACCTTTACGTTATCAGGTTCAGCTTCGGGCTGATGTTCAACGCCACCATATCCCAGATATTCACAATTCCGCTTTCGCTGGTCATCTACGCCAAGACCTGCAAATCACTGTAACGGGAGGGCGGCTATGAAGCGTTTTACCGCAGTGATAACGGCGGCGGTGACAGTCGCGCTGCTGCTCTGCTCCTGCCTTGCGGTCAGGGACGTGGAGGGCGGCGAGCTCATCAAAAAGGCGCGGGAGGAGTACAAGGCTCTTGACAGCGCCAGAGTTGTCATCACCAACACCGCCACCGGGGACATCGACCAGGTGTTCACCTTCAAATACGATGAAAAGGATATCCTGCTTTTCTCCTATGAGGGCAGGAGCGAGAAGAACGAATACGCCCAGTACAGCAACGGAATGGAGTTGTTCACCTATGAGAACGGTGAGGAGAGCTATCTCCAGAAGGGCGACAAGGGCTTTGTGCTTTACAACCGCGCCTCCACCCACCCCCAGGCGGACGAGGGAATGATACTCTATTCTCCCTCGGCAGTCACTGAGGCCACCGTTACCGAGGAGGAGGGCGTCACTCACATTCATCACGTCTATGACGTAGACAAAATAGGCGCTGAGGCGGAGGGCGGCAAGGTAACCTCCTTCACCGCCGACTACTACTTCAAGGGCGAGGAGCTGCTCTACTTTATGGAGACCACCGGCTTTGAAGATAACGGCGAGGTAAAGGAGTATTCCTGCCGCATCGAAATCACCGACCGCAACTCTGTTGACAAGGTGGAGAACACCGTCAAGGTGCTGAAGGAACGGGGGTAAGCAAAATGAATCCCGAAATAGATATCAGCGGCGTTATCCTTAAAACGGAACGCCTGATGCTCCGCCCCTGGCGGCAGTCCGACCTTGATGACTTCTATTCCTATGCATCAGTGGACGGAGTCGGTCAGATGGCGGGCTGGAAGCCTCACGAGAGCAGGGAAGAATCGCAGATGATCCTTGATCTGTTCATCAGCCACAAAAAGACCTTTGCCCTCGAATATCAGGGCAGGGTGATAGGCTCTATTGGAATTGAAAAATACAATGAAGCCCATTTCCCGGAATTTGATAATTTGAAATGCCGCGAGATAGGCTTTGCCCTCAGCAAGGAGCATTGGGGAAAGGGCCTGATGCCGGAGGCTGTGAAAGAGGTGATACGTTTCCTCTTTGAGGAAGCGGGCCTTGACGTGATATTCTGCTCCCACTTCCTTAGAAATGTGCAGTCAAAGAGGGTGCAGGAAAAGTGCGGCTTTAAGCACTATGCCTTTGACATCTATGAGACAGCGCTGGGCACTAAGGAAGATGATGATGTTTCTATCCTAAAAAAGGGAGATTGGATTTTGCAGCAGTAACGTTTGTCAGGGCGTTGTATTCAGCATTTCTCCGAGCCGCGGCAGCAAATCGGAATTTGCGACTTCGATGGTGCACCGTGTGAACAAATCGGAAATTATGCGGCATTGTGTTTCGCCGGAAAAGGGTATTCCTCCGCCGCAGGCGGAGAGAATATCCTTTTCCGGATCGTCTCCGAGCCGCGCCAGCGGCGAGGAGCCGTCAAATCGGAATTCAAAGGGAAAGATGATATGTGGAAAAGCTACTAGTTTATGCATATCTGTGGCGGCTTGGCTTAAGTGACGGGCAGGAATATAATGAATATCTGGATATGCTTTTCTTAAAAGGATCGGATAATCAGCTGCTGCTTGAATTGGAATTATTATCCGATGCCGAATCTGCATTAATGAGATTGAAAAGATATTTCGATTATGAAACAAAGTCGTTTGATGAAGTTCTGTTTGGAAAGGCTTTGTTTTCGGAGCTTGGCAATATTTATCATTCCCAGAAAGTAAGCATAACACTGTTTGCCCAAAAATGCTATGAGCTATACAATATGCTGCCTGCTTGGGTTAATGCTTTTGAAATGCCCTATAACGTGTTAAGCTATATTGATGATATGATAGAATATAATAGCTTGCAGGAATTTGAGGAGACCATAGAAAAGATGTTAAGCTATTACTCTCCCGAAGTCTGATAGTATTTAAAAGAGCAAGGGTATTCCCCACACCGAGGAATACCCTTTTAAAATCATTTTTCGAGCCGCGATTTCAGACGTTCATCTGCCCGACCCGATAGAAAAGCCGGCTCAAAGCCGCGTCGGTGAGTAGGGGAGCCGCCTCTTTCGCCGGCATACCCGCCTGCACAGCACTTATGAACAAATTGTAAAAACAGACATACTGCCCTTGACGAACAAAGTGCGTTGTGATATAATATTAAAGTCGAATGCGGCAGTGCTGGAATAGGCAGACAGGCACGTTTGAGGGGCGTGTGTCAACCGACGTACGGGTTCAAGTCCCGTTTGCCGCACCATCTATGGCGAACGAAAAAGATGTCCGCCACGAAAAGCGCGTATTTACGCGCTTTTTTGTTGTCATGACGCCAAAATTTTTTAATTCAGAACCGAAGATGACATTTACCGTTTTTGAGGATAAAACAGGAGTTGAACTCTCACATTCAGTATTTTTCAGAATGGTTGAGAAATTCTGTGGCTAAAACGAGCCTACTATTTAAATAAAATAATAAACAAACTTTTAAGCCCGGATTTGGTGCTTTTCACAAAATGCGAAAACACTGGATCCGGGCTTTTTTGTGTCTTGAAACATTGATCCGGTTTGCATTATCTATTAGAGTTATCAATTGTTCAGGACGTGTTTTTGTCCTAAAGTAAAAAGTTTCGGTCAGTTAACTTTTTGTCCCAATATCTTGCACGGCATCGTGGTAAGATGTGTTGATAGGTGAAAGTTTAAATGAAGGGAGACAGATAGGATAAATGCAGGAATAAAGTGGTAGATTTAATTAATTGCTAAAAATTAAAAAAGGGATGAGGTCAATATGCGTGATTCAGACAAGAAAAAGGAGTACAGAGAATTCATAAGCTCAGATATCCATATTCTCGAAAATTTTACTGATATTGAGATATGCTGCGAAAGTGATCTCTATGATGCACACGATGAGATGGAACAATTGCTTGATGATATGGATGAAGAAGATATTGCGGATTTCTGTATCAATTATTATCGGTAAACACATCTTATATTTCAATTATAAAATGTAGCAAATCACTATGGAGCAGGCTATCATGACGGTGGCCTGCCCTTTTTTGATTGGAGGTGAAACAATGGCCGGAAATTTTGATGGAATAAAGACAAGACGCTTCGGAATCGAAATTGAGATGACAGGCATCACCCGATGTGCAGCAGCCAAGGCTATCCAAAAGGTGCTGGGAGGCAGTATCAACCATGTGGGCGGTAGCTACGATAAATATACTGTCGGCGATGAGAAAGGCAGAAAATGGCAGATAGTATATGACGGGAGCATTTATCCCAAGAAGAAAAATGGCGAGTCGGCTTCGGATTATTACAAAGTCGAGATGAACTCGCCTATCCTTGAATTTGAAGATCTTGACCTTCTCCAGGAGGTCATCAGAGTCTTGCGTAAGGAAGGGGCTATTACCGGACCTCAATACGATTGTGGTACGCATATCCATATCGATGCTGCCGACTATAC
>JAFUTK010000044.1 GCA_017471405.1 Ruminococcus sp. | reverse complement strand
TTTTCCGCCGAATACTTAAAAATTGATTTCCATGCAAAAGCTCATTTACAGCTTTTGTGAGGGAGCAAAAAAACTCACCCTCCGTATTGGAGAGTGAGCCTACAGACTTTATTTTTCTTCGGGGAGCTCTTCCTCGGGGGCGGTCTCCTGCTCCTCGGGAAGTGCGGTCTCCGCCTCCTGACGGCGGTGCTTTCTGTAGGCCAGCCACATCAGCAGAGGGGTAAGTCCCACCACATAGAGTAGGACAATAATGTTCAGAACGTCCAGCGCCGGCTGGGGCAGCACGCTCTCATCAAGTATAGCTATCATATCCGTCCTCCTCAAAAATCTCGCCCATTACGGCGTTGATATCGCCGTAGCTGTAGCCCTGACGCACCAGGGCGTTCTTCACCTTTTTTACTGAATCCTCGTCAGTTATCTTACGCAGGTACTTCTTCTCGATAAGCTCCCGAAGCCTGTCCCGAACGCTGCCGTCATAGGGGACAAGTGCTTCCTCGGCTATGGTTTTGGAAACGCCCTTAAGGGTCATTTCCCTCATAGCCCGAAACCTGCCGAAGCGCTTTACCTCCATATAATGCCTTGCAAGGGCGGCGGCATAGCGCCTATCGTCGATGACGCCCAGCTCCGCCAGCTTGTCGCAGACGTCATAGCAAAGCTGCTCGGGGTAATTCTCCGAAAGCTTCTTGAACATCGCTATGTAGGAATAGTCCTTGTAGTCCAGCAGGTAGAGGGCGCGCTCCCTTGCCCGGCGGAAGTCGTTGGCATAGACCACAGCCTCCCAATCCTCGTCAGAAAGCTCCATACCCCTGCGCAGGCTCTTATCAAGCACTACCTCGCTGTTTATAAATGCAGGCTCGCCCTCCGCAAAATCAATGCGGAGGGTCTTGCCCTTATACTGCTCTATCTTTTCGATGCGTTTCACAATCAGTTACCGAAGCCGGTGATATCAACGGGAGCGAATTCCTCAAACTGCTCCTCACCGCCGCCTTCGCCGCCTTCATCATCATCGCCGTCATCATCGGAGGAGGCTTTCTTGGAGGCGGTCTTTTCCGCTGCGGCGGCAGCCTTTTCCTCCAGCTTGGAATTCTTCTTGTTAGCCTTGGAGGCGGCCTCCTCGGCCTCCTTGCTGCCCTTGATCTTTTCCTCGATCTCGGC
This sequence comes from Ruminococcus sp., assembly GCA_017471405.1. Classification (GTDB taxonomy): domain Bacteria; phylum Bacillota; class Clostridia; order Oscillospirales; family Ruminococcaceae; genus FB2012. The sequence goes on along the minus strand of JAFUTK010000044.1, from coordinate 13,264 downwards.
CATCAGCTCGGGATTTGAAAGCAGGTAATCCTTGGAGTTATCCCTGCCCTGACCCAGCTTCATATCGTTGTAGCTATACCAAGCGCCGCCCTTCTTGACGATGCCCAGCTCAGCCGCCAGATCAAGCACCTCGCCTACGCGGGAGATGCCGGTGCCGTACATAATATCGAACTCGCACTCCTTGAAGGGGGGAGCCACCTTGTTCTTGACCACCTTGCACCTTGTTCTGTTTCCGATAACCTCGGAGCCGTTCTTGATCTGCTCGCCGCGCCTTACCTCAATGCGGACGGAGGCGTAGAATTTCAGAGCTCTGCCGCCGGGAGTGGTCTCCGGGTTGCCGTAGATAACGCCTATCTTCTCTCTCACCTGATTGATGAAGATAGCGGCGCAGTTGGACTTGGAGATAACAGAGGTGAGCTTTCTCATAGCCTGAGACATAAGCCTTGCCAGCTGACCTACATGGGTATCACCCATTTCGCCGTCGATCTCGGCCTTGGTGACCATTGCGGCTACCGAGTCAATAACGATGCAGTCGATAGCTCCGGAGCGGGCCAGAGCCTCGGCGATTTCAAGAGCCTGCTCGCCGCTGTCCGGCTGTGAGACCAGCATATTGTCGATGTCAACGCCCAGAGCCTTGGCATAAACGGGGTCGAGGGCGTGCTCAACGTCGATGAAGGCTACCTCTCCGCCCAGCTTCTGAGCCTCTGCGAGGCAGTGGAGCGCAACGGTGGTCTTACCGGAGGATTCGGGTCCGTAGATTTCGATTATCCTTCCTCTGGGGATGCCCCCTACGCCCAGCGCCATATCCAGTGTCATTGAGCCGGTGGGTATGCACTCGATGTCCAGCGCCTTGGAACCGCCCAGCTTCATAATAGCGCCGTCGCCGTACATCTTCTCGATGTAGCTTATGGCGGTGTCAAGGGCCTTCTTCTTCTCGTCCTTGTCGGTTATCTTCTGGACGGTTTTCTGTTCCTTTTTCTTCTTGTCGATTGCCATTTAGATTTCCTCCATATAAAAGTGAACTTAACTTACAAGATAATTATAACACATCTGCCAATAATATGTGTATCATTTTTTGGACAGTTGATAAAATCGCTTGTTTATTAGTACAATTTTCAGTACAGTTATCAGCCTCTCTTAAAGCCGATTACCGCCCTGTCATTCCCGGCGGCATCCTTTCTCACCCGGACGTCCTTGAAGCCGTGCTGTATCATCAGCTCCATTACCTCCTTAGCCTGCGAAGCGCCTATCTCAAAGAGCATAGCTCCGCCGGGCTTAAGAGTCCCCTTCCAGAGCCGCACGATATCCCGGTAGAAGTCCAGCCCGTCCTCGCCGCCGTAGAGCGCCTCCACAGGCTCGGCTCTCACCTCAGCCTGTAAGGACTTCATATCCTCCGCTGTGAGGTAGGGCGGATTGCAGACGATGAGGTCAGCCTGCGGCTGCTGGGAGATGATGCTCCCGTCCAGCACGTCCCCCTTGACAACTCTTGCCTGCGAGCCGAAGCTCAGTTTGTTGTCAAAGAGATACTCGATAGCGTCGGTGTACTTTTCTATCATAGTGAGTTCAACATTTTTAAGGCGCCTCTCCAGCGTCAGTCCGATGCACCCGCTGCCGGCACAGAGGTCTATGATCTCTAAACTGTCCGAATTTTTGTACACATTCTCGGCTATGTCTATAAGCAGCTCGGTGTCCTGTCTCGGGATCAGCACTCCCCTGCCCACCTTAAAGGTGCTGCCGTAGAAGTCCCATTCTCCGAGGATGTACTGCAAAGGCTCACCCTTTAGTCTGCGCTCGCAGAGGGCGAAGAACTCCTGCTCGGTGTCCTCGTCAGTGTCCTCCCAGAGCTTCTGCTCGAACTCGCTGCTGCGGCAGTCCAGCTTAAGGGCAAGGCCCAGCAGCTCCTTGGCCTCCAAAGCTGCATCGGAGTATTCAAGGGTCGATAATTCTCTGACAGCGTCGGTTATTAGCTCTCCGTAGGTACTCATAAGCTCACCTCAATAGTTCATTCTTCCCCGCCCTCGGGGATAACAGCCTTGAGCGCTGCGATAGCGCACTCTATTTCGTCGTCCTTGGGCTCCTTGGTGGTTATTCTCTGTATCCACAGTCCCGGTGCGGAGACTATCCGCATTACGATGTTGTCATACTTTCCCGCCAGCCTGATGACCTCATAGGAGATACCCATTACCACAGGCAGCAGCGCCAGCTTGCACAGCACCCTAAGCAGCACGTTATCCCAGCTCAGGCGGAAGATGGTGGTCACGAAGATGCTGATGAACAGCACCAGAAAAACAAAGCTTGTTCCGCATCTGGGGTGGAAACGGCAGTGCTTTTTCACATTCTCGACGGTGAGCTCCTGACCGTGCTCGTAGCAGGCGATGGTCTTGTGCTCGGCGCCGTGATACTCATAGAGGCGGTGCATATCCTCCATAAGTCCGGTGAGGGCTGTGTAGCCCACGAATATCCCTATCTTGATGACGCCCTCGATGGCGTTCTTGGCGATAGTCGGCAGCTCCACGAACAACCCGATGAATTTCAGTATCAGCGTAGGGAGCATCATAAACAGCAGTATGGCAAGCCCCAGCCCCAGCACTACCGATATCCCGGAGATGATAGGCATAAGCTTATCGCCCAGCTTTTCGGTCAGCCACTTCTCGAATTTGGTGGGCTCCTCCTCATCGTCCTCGGTGAGCTGCTTGTCGGCGGAGCGCATAAGGCACTTGTAGCCGTCGATAAGCGAAATGCCAAAGCTGAACACTCCCCGCAGGAAGGGCACCTTTCTGTACCAGGGCAGGTTCTTTCCTCCCCTGATAGGCCAGGTTTCCAGGTCTATCTCGCCGTTTGGCAGACGGTTTGCCATAGAGGCGGTGTCGATGCCCCGCATCATAACCCCCTCGATAACTGCCTGACCGCCTATCTTTGATTTGAATTTTTCCTCCCCGATCCCGGGGGTCTGAGCCTTGCTCATAGGGTCTCCTCTCTATTCGTCCGATGAGCTCTTTTCGGTGCTTATCAGCTCAACGTTGACGGTATCCTTCTCCTCTGACTTTTTCTTCTGCTCTATGCAGGGCAGGGTTATCATTACAGTGGTGCCGACGCCCTGCTCGCTGTCGATAGTCAGAGTTCCGTTGTGTCTTGCGATTATCTCATCAGCCACCGCAAGCCCGATGCCGGAGCCGCGGCGGGTGTGATTTGCCTTGAAGAATTTGGTCTTTATCTTGGGAAGGTCTTCCTTGGAGATGCCCATTCCCGTATCTGAAACGGTGATGACGATATCCCCCTCCTGCTCATATGCCTCGACGGAGACGGTGTCGCCCTTATCCGAATACTTGATAGCGTTATCCACGATGTTTATAAACACCTGACGCAGCCTGTTCTTGTCGCCGTATACAAAGGGGAGCATTTCCGGCTCGTAGTAGTCGAGCTTTATTCCCAGCGCCCTCGCTCTCTCCTGATAGATGAGCACCGTCTCTCCCAGCTCCGCCAAAATGTCGATAGTGGCCTTTTGCAGCTGCAGGCGGTTATCCTGTATGCGGGAGAAGTCCAGCAGCTCCTCCACCATTTGCGAGAGCCTTTCGGTCTCGGAGGTGATTACCCTCATACCCTTGCGGAAGGTCTCCTTATCGTCGCCCATTGAGGTAAGCGTTTCGCTCCAGCCCTTGATAGCCGTAAGCGGGGTGCGCAGCTCGTGAGATACTGAGGATATGAACTCATTTTTCATCTGCTCGGTATTTGAAAGCTCGTCCGCCATATAGTTGATGGAGTCGCAGAGCTCGCCTATCTCGTCGTCGGTGGTCTTGTTGATACGCTCCGAGAAATCGCCCTTTGCGAAGTTCCTCGTTATCTCTCCTATCTTGATGACAGGGTAAACGATAGAGCGGATAAAGAACATACCCGAGAAGAATATCAGCAGCACTACCGCCGCCATAACAACAGTTATGACCGCTATGACAAAAAGTATCTGCTGGTCTACGCCCTTCATAGAGCTTACCATTCTCAGTGCCTCAAACTCACTTCCCCGGGGGGATATCATCGAGGTAACGGCGATGACCTTTTCACCCGAGGGCAGCTCGAACACTGCCGAGGCGGTGCCTCCCGCAGCCTTCTTTGCGGCCTCGTAGTCCTCTAAGCTCACGTCGCTGGAGGGTGAAAAGCCGGAGGAGGTGATATCAATGCTCCCGTCGGTCTTGACAGCCATAAGCTCCACCTTGTCCTTGTCGGGGTAGGTCTCCACAACAGAGCGTATCTCGGAGTTATAGTTTACCGAGGCGTCGTCGGCGTTCTGCATCACGGCGTTATAGACTATATTCATTTTTGAGGTGACATACTGTCTGGCAGAGCTGTAATAATAGCTCCTGACTGCCAGCACCAGCATTATCTCTATTATAAGCAACACAATGAGCACTGTGCCCATTGTGTTTTTGAGCCAGTGCCTTGTAACGCTGTGTCTGCCATGGTGTGCCTTAGCCGCCAAATCCTATCGCTCCCGAACAGTTATTAGTTGCTGCTCCACTTATAGCCGAAGCCCCAGATAGTGAGGATATACTTCGGGTTGGAGGGCTCGTCCTCTATCTTCATTCTGATGCGCCTGATGTTTACGTCAACTATCTTATCGTCGCCGTAATAGCTCTCGCCCCAGATGTGGTTGAGTATGCTGGTGCGGTCAAGGGCGGTATTCTGGTTCTTGAAGAAATACTCCATTATCTGATATTCCACCTGTGTCAGGTCAATGGGCTCGCCGTTCTTGGAGACTGTCCTGCTCTTGAGATTGAGCACAAAGGGCCCCGACATAATTGTGGAGGCTGCCTCAGGCTTGGCGTGTGACATGCTTACTCTCCTGCAAACTGCATCGACTCTCGCCACCAGCTCGGATATGGAGAAAGGCTTGGTGATGTAGTCGTCGGCTCCGTTCATAAGGGAGCTTATCTTGTCCATTTCCTGACTTTTGGCGGAGAGCATTATAATGCCCATAGTGTCCGACTTCTCGCGGAACTTCTTGCAGACCTGTTGTCCGTCGATGCCGGGCATCATTATATCCAGCAGAGCCACGTCGAACTCGCCGTCAGCCTCCTCAAAGGCAGCGATGGCGTCCTCTCCGCAGTTAACGTCTACCACCTCGTAGCCGCTCCTGGTCAGATTGAGCACCACGAACTCTCTGATGGAATCCTCATCCTCGCAAACAAGAACTTTTCTCATTTTGGTTCCTCCCTGTCTATTCGCCGCCGGAGCTTTTCCGGTCAGCCCTCTATTACATAAAAATTATTGACAACCTCATCAATGGTGAGTATCAGCGACTCACGCTTATTTGTGGGCAGCTTGACCAGATAATCCAGCTGTCCCATACTGGTGATGACCTCATAGCCGTCGTAGGTGTAGGCCTGAGACTGCTGCTTTGCCGCCACAGCTATCCTCATCAGCTCGGTCATCTCGGCGTTTATATCGCCGCCGTACTTATAAAACACAGCCTCCCCTGTTGAGGAGTCCTTCTTCACCGTCACCTGGTCCGCCCAGCGGCTGGGGAACATCATCGCATAGCCGTCTGAGACTGCATAGTAGCCGGAATACTTATCCTCCAGCTCGTAGAAGTCCTTGTACTGCTTCCAGGTGGTGAGCAGCATCGGCTCCTCCTCAGTAATGGCGTTCTCATAGCCCAGCATCGGGGTGGTCATAGGTATCTCGATGACCCCGTCGCCGTCCACGTCCGCGCTGTAATAGCCCGGCTGCCTTGTGCACAGCGGCAGCAGCTTCTCGCTTCTCAGCTGCATAGGATTTTGCAGCGCCGAGTAGCGGTAATACACTATCTCGGTATGAAGCATACCGTCTGAGTTGACCGCATCTACAAAGATAGCCCTTCTGCCGTCGGCAAGACGTCCGCTTCTGGCCTTCGCGTAGGAGACGATATTCTCGCACATATCCGTACTCTGGCTCAGACTGACCTCATCGCTGTTCATTTCCAGCAGCGAGGCCTTTGAGGTGACCTGACCGGTCTCGCTGTTGGTTATCTTTCTTATTGCCACCAGCTCATTTGAGCCGTCGCCGTTAATATCCAGAGGCTCCAGCACCGAATAGCTGCTAGTGCCTACCCTTACTAAGTCATCATTTCGGTAGGAGTATATCTCCAGCGCCTTTTCGTCTCCGGAGAGGGTCTGATATCCCACCAGCACGTTCATTCTGTTGCCGGCGCCCATTCGGGTGAGAATTACCTTATCCACCTCTGTGCCGGCTCCGGCTATCTCCTTGACGGAGTACCATTTGCCGTCCTCGTCCTTATCCAGCAGGTTTACCCGCAGGCCGTCCTCCGCGGCGTCGGCACCGGTGTACTCGTAAAAGACTATTGCCTCGTCGGTAGGCTCGTCGTCGATATCGGCGATAACGTAGGCGGAGCGGTAGCTGCCGTTTTTAGGGTATTTGAGCGTCAGGTTATTGCCGACTGCATTTATCAGCGCCTGATGTATCTGAGACTGCTCCTCTGTCAGCTTGGGTGCTGCCAGCAGAGTATCAACGCCGATATTGAGCCCCGTGCAGCCTGTCAGCATAGCTCCCGCAAGACAAACTGCGGCAAGTCTTTTGAACATTCTGCACCCTCCTGTCCGCTACCGCACATATATACTATATTATACCACACCTCCATTAATATTGCAAGCTTTTTTTATTTCGCCCCGCGTGTTCACCCCACGTGTGGTATAAAGACGGCTCTGCATTAACGGCTTTAGGCTTAAAATGATACCTCCCCCGAAAGGGGGAGGTCTCATTTTAAGCACTTTGCGGCGCTGCTTCGCAGCGCCGCAATTACATTTCAGGGGTAAATATTGCTACATGCAACAGCCCCATCATATTATAAGGAATTCAGTTTCTTTTGCAGCTCGATCATATGATTTCTGCAGGCTGTGATCTCGCCGGTGTATTTGTTGAACCACTCAACGTCCATTTCGTCGGGCGTTTCCTGCAAGAGCACCGCCTGAACGAGAGCAGACTGCGATCTTGAACGCTTGCGCTCGATCTCTTCGATCGTCTGCCGGCATATCTTTATTTCCTTCCTGAGTTTGCTCTTTTCGCTCATATCGTGTCACCCCTTATGACTTAATATCCTTTCAGATCAAGAGACTTTACTATCTCCTGAGCCTCGTCGTAGCCCTTGTCAAGGTCGGCTAAGATGTCGTTTACCGCGGTCTTGAGGTCCTCCAGCTTTTCGCTCATCTGCTCGGGATACTTGATAAGCGCCGTTGCAGTCTCGTTGATGATTATCTGGCTTTCCTCAAAATCCTCCAGCAGGAAGGCAAATGCACCGGCGTTGCCCATATAATTGGCTATCCTGTTGAAGATCATCGTCCTGTCGCCCTCGGCCTCACTATAAATGTCGATTTCCTCAACGACGTGGCCCAGCTCTGTGCGGTACTGCTTGCGGTAGGTCTCCTGCACCCGCTGAGTTTCGTCGATGTAAAGCCCGATGAACACAATAAGCGCGATAACGGTTATTCCCAGCAGGATATATGCGATTATCATCCTGCGCTTCATCAGCTTATCTTGGTTCATCGTTCTTCACCTCGTCTGCGCTGCCCTCCTTTTCGGCGAGCCTGCGTTTTTCCTCTTCGATCTTTTCCCTCATCAGCTGCTCCTTGGCCTGTCTGGCTTCCTCCTGCTTTTCGGCCTTGAACTGCTTGCCGGCCTTGGCAACAGACCTTACCTCAAACAGCGCCAGCAGCGCTACGGGTATGATGACGAGCACCGCCAGTAGCTTCCGGGGGCTCCCGAAGGAGTTGAGCCAGATGAAAAATCTGGTCTTGCCCGTATACCTTCCCAGCACCTTATCAGGCTTTGCGGATACTCTGTCCTCTATGGGATTGGCGTCTCCCTTTGTTTCAAAGGAGCCGTCCTCATTTATGGCAGCGATGCGGTGTGTAACCAGCTTGCCCTTGACGTCCTCCTGGTCGGAGTAGAAGGTGATGATATCACCCGTCTTAAGCTCTGTCACATCTGTCTTTTTGACTACAATGTAATCTCCCGTATGAATGGAGGGCTCCATGCTTCCGGTGACTACCTTCATAACATATCTTCCGAATACGTTGACGGGCTTGCCCTGGGCGTTCATTATCAGAACATAACCGCAGAATATAGCCGCTATCACCAGCAGCACCGTTGCAATTGCGCTGATGACCTTATTTACCTTCCGTCCCGCTTCGGATTCTGTTTTTTTTTCACCCAGACTGGCGGCAAGCTCTTCCTTGGCGCGTTTCTTGTCCCGGCGGTTACGCAGGAACTTGGCGAACGGGCCTATGTGGTACTCTCTGTACAGGCGCTGCATCTCGAGATCTATCTCGCGCTGCTCCTCGGGAGTACGCTTAGGCGGGTTGTAAACAGGCTTCGGCTTATTCTTGGCCTGCTGCTTGCGCTTCTTCTTGAACTTGCGGTCCTCACGCCAGCGCATGAAGCTGTACTTGAAGGTCTTGGCGTACTTGCGGTAGTAGACCTCCATCTCGTCGCGCTTGGCGTTTTCCTCCGCCTTTATGCGCTTGCGCTCCTCAAGCTCAGCACGCAGCCGCTTGAGGTCCGGGTCGTCGGTATCCTCGGGTATGATATGGAACCAATACGCAAGGATATATGTGATAAGTCTTTGCAGCAGCCTAATGGGATTGTGTGAATACTCCCACCTGATCTGCTCGAAGGGCTTGCTCTCGAACTTCTGCCTGTCGGCCTTAAGCCGCTGAGCACGCTCCGCTTCGATTCGCTCCTGCTCGCGCTTCTGCTGCTCGAGCTTTCTCTTGGCGGCGATGGCTCTGGGGTCGTCCGGCTCCTGCTCGGGTGCCTCGGTCTCCTCCAGCTCCTGCTTGACCTGCTCGATCTCCTCCTCGGTGACCTGCTCGTAGGCCTGCTGCTCCAGCTTTTCCTCTTCCTGGCCGGTATCCTCGGCGGAGGTGTCCACGCCCTCGGCTTCGCCCAGCTCGGAGCGCATCTTCATCTTGTTTAAGAGTACTCTCTCGCGCTCGGCAGCCTCGCGCTCCTCCTGCTCGCGTCTCAGGCGGGCTTCCTCCTCGAGTCTGCGCTGTTCCTCCAGCTTCGCCTGACGCTCGGCCTCGAGACGCGCTCGCTCGCGTTCTTCCTCCTCCTGCTCACGCCGCTTCTGTTCGAGCAGCTCCTGGATGCGTTTCTGCTCCTCCTCCTGCTCCCGGCGTATTCGCTCGCGCTCCTCGCGCTTGGCTTCCTCTATGCGGCGCTGCTCCTCGAGCTTTCTTTCCTCCTCGAGGCGTATGCGCTCGGCCTCCTCCTCGGCGGCGACCTGTGCCAGCCGCTGTCGTTCCTTCTCCGCTAAGAAGGCCCGCTCAATCTTTATCGCTTCGTTTATCTGCGTAAAGATGAGGTTCATATTCTTCGGGAGGCGTTTGGCTACCTTCAAATCTCCGTCAGCGGCGATATATCCCACCGCGGCGTCGGTCTGGATGCCGTAATCGGCAGCGACCTCTTTATCAAACCTCTTGACGAACTTTGGCGCCAAAGGCTTGTACTTCTGGGTCTTAAGCGGGGTAACGTCCTTGCCCTCGTCCGAGGTATATGACCTGAACAGCAGCAGGTTCATTACCACCAGCTTGTAGAAGTCCTCGATGTAGCCGTTCTGGGGCTTGACCGCCGTATTCTCGACGTTTATCTCATAGCCTACCTTGTCGTAGCTCTCAATATACTGCCACAGTGCCAGACACGCCTTGAGCTCAACGTTCTTCATTATGGCGTTGGTTCTCATTACAGGCGGCCTGATGTAGGTATTGCCCAGCTTCATACACAGGTCGGAGCCCTTATAGCCCTCGATTACCTTTTTGAGCTTCTCTACCCTCTGCCAGACGGTAAAGCCGCTGGCGTCCTTGGATTCAAGGCTCTCGGAGGTCTCGATTTTAAGCTCTATCTTCATCTTCCCGCCGGAGCCGTCGTCTATGGAGGTGTCATAGCCCAGAGTGTATATTTCCTCGTCCCGGGCCACCTCCGCCAGCTTTTCGTAGCGGGTGTTAATGAATATGTAAAGCCTGTCGATCAGTGTATTAACGAACTTATTCTCATATGTCATATAGCTTTCTTCTTTATGGACATTGAGAATTTTTGACGGGGTTATTTTACCCGTCCGCTTGTCTATGCTTTGTATGAAGTCGGTGTGCTGTGCCAGGTGCTTTACCGACTCTACTGTTATCTTTCTTGAACGCTCGATGGGGACTATCTCCTCCACGTCCTCGATGGTACGGCTGGGATTTCTCAGCACGTTATCCACGTGGATAAGTCCGTTCTCGATGGTCTCGACCCAGGAGACATCTATCGCCTTTTCCATAAGCTTTCGGTTAAAGGCGAAGGTGCTTCGGCTGGCCTTCAGCAGGTCGTCAAGCTGATCGAACAGCTCGTCGTCACCGAATGCTCCGACCGCGTCCTTGAAATCGTCGTACCAGTCATTGTATGCGCTGTTCAATCATCTATCACCTGCCTTTACGGAACAAATATCATTTTCAGGTCATCAGAACAGCTTCTGGAGTCTTTCGAGGTATGCTACCGACTCATTCATCTTGTTCTTGCCGAAGGACTTGTTGATGTATACCACCAGTTCCCTCAGCTCCTCACGCAGCATTGCAAGGTTCAGAGACTCAAACTTTCTGAATATCTTTGTGGCGAGAACGTAGTCTATACCGTCCAGCTCATCGCCGCCGCAGGCAACGTAAACCGGTACAAACAGACCCATCTGCTTTAAGATACGGTTACCGAAAGCCACACGCAGCTTTTCGATTACCCACAGGTCAAGCTGCTGTATCTTTCTGAGATTTTCCTGAGATATGGGGTACTTCTCGAAGGCCTCGTCGAAGAGAGCCTGCAAGTGGTCGTAGCCCAGATTGAGGGGGCCCTGGTCGGGAGCGTCAAACGCGATACCCTTGGCGTCCAGATTGATGGGCTGAGCACGGTCGTAAACCTTATCAGAGATGGCATAAGTCGAGTCGTCGTTATTCGCAGTTCCGATATACCATACGTTCTGCGGAATGACCAGCTTGCCGCGGTCGAGCTTGACAGGGTCGGTGCTCCAAACGTTGGGCACGATGTCCAGCTCCCACTCATCGGCGTTAGGCATTTCCAGAATGGACAGCATCTCAGCGAAGTAGTACTCGATACGCGCGATGTTCATCTCATCGAGGAGTATCAGGTTTACGTCGTTGTTATAGTTGGAGGAGTATATTCTCTTTAATACTTCCGTCTCGTTGAAGTTCTTGGTAAATTCGTTGAAGTAGCCGAACAGCTCGGTACGATCACGCCATGAGGGCTGTACCGAAGCAATTGTCGTATCGTTCTGCAAAAACTTACCGAAGGAGTAAGGCAGTGAGGTTTTACCTGTACCAGAGATACCCTGTAGGATAATGAGCTTTGTGGAAGCCATACCCGCTATGAACAGGCGTATAGTCTTGATATCATAGTAAAGGTGCATTCTCGAGCAGGCGAAATTCCTGTAAGCCTCGCAGATGCCCGGCAGGTCGATCTCGTTGTCGTACTCGGGGGGAGTATAATTGCGGTAGAAGCTATCCACCTCGATAAGACGGGAGAAACGTCTGTCGCCGGTCTGGATAACGCCGTCCTCCACGTTGACCTCGCCCTCGCCGGAGGGAGCTCCGCCCTCTCCGCCTTGATATGCCATAGTGCCGTCTGCCAGAGAAAGTCCTCCCGATACGGGCAGTCCCATCTGGGCGACCTTCATTGCCATTATCTCGTCCTTCTCCTTGGTCATCTTAAGCACCTGTCTCTGGAGGCTGGATATCTCCTCCAGCAGGTCCTCATTGCTGACGATGGAGTGTCTGAACCGGACGTACTTCCTTATCAGCAGCACGATGATAAAAGCCACCAGCACATAGATAGCTATGACTATAACTATGGAGAGTATAGCCAGTATCCAGCTCACGACGCTGAAATCAGTGGAATAGGACTTGAAAATATTTATGTAATTCTTGATGTTGAAAATCTGTACTATACCGTTGCCGATGCCCCGGAATATCATTCCGAAGCCCTTGAGCATCTCTGATATAAATACAAAGAACCATTTAAGAAAACCGTTCATAACCTTCTCCGTTCAATGAATTTTTACTCCTGTGTTTCCTCCCCGGAGCTCTCGGAGGTCTTTGTCTCTTCCCCGGCGGGCTCCGTTTCGGGCTTGGCGTCATCGGTGCCGGCAGCGGCCTGCGCCTCTGCGGCGGCCTTCTGTGCCGCGAGGTACTCCTCAACGGCGCGGCGCTTGATCTCCTCCTCGTCCTCATCGGAAAGGGTGGGCTTCTTGAGCTCGATGATGGTCATAATGAACTTATAGAGCTCGAACAGGAAGAACAGGGCCATGGGGATAACTATGCAGATAAAGAAGCCTGTTCTTGTCTGGAGGAAGCGCATCACCTTGCCGAAGCCAGGAATGCGGAAATTGTTCCACTTACCGATAACGTCCTTGGCGGCGACGGAAGTATCGTCGTCAACGCTGTTGGCGTCGCCTCGGGTGATGAAGTTCATAACTGCGCCGTCGTTGTAGTTTATCTCCACAATACGGTGAGTGTTCTTTACTCTCTGGTTGTTGATGAAGGTCCAGTAGGTGATGACATCGTCCTTTTTAAGGGAAGCGACGTCGTCAACCTCTCTGACGATGATGAGGTCGTCCTGCTTGAAGGTGGGCTCCATTGAGGGCGATTCTACTGTCATGGGGATAAACCCGAACAGCGAGGAAACTCCGTTATTCTTGCTTGATGAGAATACCAGGATAGTCACGATGAGCGCAAATATCAGCAGTATCCACGCCAGAACATTCACAACGATTTTAAGCACTTTTTTCATATTTACTTCTCCCTTACATTATGTCGTTTCCTTGATCCTGAAGTCCATTGAGAGCTTCATGGTGCCGCCGATCAGCGGGTCGAGGCAGTCGGGGTCGTTGCCCTCTAGCCAGATGACTACCGTATATTTATCCTTGGCCTTGGGCTCGAAGGACTCTCTGGTATCCTTTAAGACCATCGTAGCGGAGAGGAACTCGCTGTCGCAGTCGGACTCCTTGCCGGAGCCGTCGGACTTGGTCTTTCCGTATACCGTCTTTTCGCCGTTGACGTAGACGGCAATGCGTATGGCCTCATCGACGTTCTTTGTGACGTTCTCGATATCCATTTCCCGCTCATAGGAGAGGGTATCGGAGCCGTTATTGATAAGGTAGAAGGTGTAGGCTATGTAGCTCTCGCCGTTATGGCTGCCGTTGACCATATCCAGATTTGCCGGCAGGTCGGCGCCGGAA
>JAFUTK010000043.1 GCA_017471405.1 Ruminococcus sp. | reverse complement strand
GCAGGAGGAAACTAAGGCGAGCAAAAACGTAATTGAAACGATTGAATCTCAGATAGAAGACGCTAAGGCTGAGATCAAAATGCTCACCCGTCAGAAGACCCGTGACCTGATGAAGCACCCCGACAGAGCCGATATTCTCGAGGAGGCTTATGATGAGCAGATAGATGATCTGACTATCCGCATTGAGGGGCTAAAGAATCAGATGAAGCTCTCGGCTGACAAGCACAATGCGGTGATCCAGGTGAACAGAGCCGCAAAAACAGTCTTTGAGGTCTTTGACAATATTCTGAGCAAAGAAAGACTCTCAAAGCAGGATATCGGGCTTATCATAGACAAGATATTTATTTTTACCGATAAGATCGAGGTCTATCTCAAAGCCGACATCGACGAGCTGCTAAAGATAACAAGCGAGCCTTATGTCACAGATACGGAGGGAAATGTTGTAAATTTTAAGCAAGGCACTAAGCTGTCAATAGCGTCACACATCGCCAAAATACGCAATTCAAAAGGTGATGAGCTTAGTGTCAATACTATCAGTGGCGGCGACCCGCTTGAAATATACACCAGCAGTGACGGGGAGGTTGTGTTCAAGAAATATTCGCCGGTGGGGGAGCTGGACAGCGGAACCTCACAGGCGGCGGAGGTCATTGCTAAGCTGACCGGTAACGCAGCCATAGTCTTTGACCGGGACCACGTCGTGGCGGTGTCCGGGGCGAGAAAGACAGAGTATGCCGAGAGGCGGCTCTCTCCGGCGCTGGAGGAGCTCATCGAGCAGCGCAAGTCCTACGCCTACGACAAGGCGGGGACGCCTCGGCTCTTTCCCATTGAGGGGCTGGACAAGCCGGCACTGGCGGCGGTGCCTATAATCTCCTCGGGAGATGTGATAGGCGCGGTGGCACTCATCGACCCCAACAATGACCCCAAGGCAGACGAGAAGAATATTATGCTAGCCAAAGCGGCAGCGATGTTTTTGGGCAAGCAGATAGAGAATTAGTGTACAATAAAACGGACAGTATATCGCTGTCCGTTTTATTTTTATTTGTTTCTTTTCTTAGCTGCGATAGCAATTGCAGCCGCGAGCAGCACGCCCGCTCCCGTTGCCGCCGCGCCGGTCTGGGGATTTGTGGTCGTATCGCCCTGACTGTCGGTCGTGCCGGGTTTTGTCTCGTTGGTATCTGTATTTGCCTCTGTGTTATTTGAGGATCCTGTATCGGAGTTGTTTTCACCTTCGTTTTGTTTAGCCTCTGCCAAAGCGTAATTGCTGAAACTGTCGCTTAAGTAGGTGAATACTCCGTCCTTTGCAGAGCCTTCCATTTTCGTGGCTGTGTCGTCGTCATTTATGCGGTAGACTGCGAGGTCAGCGCCGAATTCCTCAGGAATTGGAATGCTGACTGTTACATTTCCGTCGGGCTTTATCTCTTCGCCCTGCGCGTTTTCGAGGTGTATCTCAAACAGTCTGAACGCCTTGACCTCGCCGAGCGCCTTAGCCGCTTTGTCGTATCCTTCGCCCGAGGTTATCGGCTCAACGATCAGCTTAGCGTCCTCGGGAACAACTCCCGCCTCTGCCTCGACCTTAACGCCCGTTGCGGTATCGGTAAGGCTTACAGGCTCCTCTTCGTCCAGCAGAACGTAGTCAAAGCCGTTGTCGATGGCGTATTGCTCGGCGGCAGTGCCTTTGTAGCAGTAGATGGTGAAACCGTCAACTTGACCCGGTGTGTCATTATCATAATCAAAACAATAGCCGAAAGAACGTTCTTTTATTTCTTTTACAGATTTAGGTATTGTTACGTTTTTAAGATTTGTGCATTCATAAAATGCAATTCCTTCGATACTTGTAACATTATTAGGTATTACTAAGCTTTCAAGATTTTTGCAGTCATTAAATGCGCTCTCTCCAATACTTGTAACATTATTAGGTATCACTATTTCTTTAAAAGCGCATCCCTCGAAAGTACCATCTTCTATCTTGGTAATACCGTTAGTTAATATTATATTTTTCAGACCACTATAGGCAAATGCAAATTTTTCAATGCTTGTAACGCTGTCGGGAATTGTTATGCTTTCAAGACTTTTACATTCCGAAAATGCATCGGTTCCAATGCTTGTAACACTGTTGGGAATAATTATGCTTTCAAGAATTCTAGATTCTTTAAATGCACGGTATCCTATACATTTTACACTATCGGGGATTGTTACATTTATAATATAAGGATTTGAGGAAAATGCACTCCGATAGATTAATGCTCCTTTAATGCTTGTAACTTTAAATCCATCAAGCTCACTTGGAATAGTCACATCTTTTTCACTGCCGGTATATTTAACTATTTCCGCAGTCCCGTCATCAAGCAAAGTATATTCGTAATCACCGCTCTGATATTTCGGTATATCCCAACTCGGAGTCGGCCAATCCTCCGCACTCGCAGTCAGCACCCCACCCGCATTTTTCTCGCTTGCGGGCAGCGCCGCTGCTGATGCGCCAAACACAAGCAGCACCGCCAGCGCCGCTGTTACATATTTTTTTATCATATTTTTTCCTCCTTGTTTTGTATAAAACAGCAATATTGTTGTATAATACATTATAACATCATCTATGCTGTTTGTCAATACTACATAAATGATGTATAATTTAATTATCAAAATTCTCCAAAAAACCGAGGTGGTTTATGTGCAAAATCACTTATATCTTTACCCTAATATCGCAAATGTCCGCAAGGGGAAAATGACCCAATCCGAGCTTGCCGAGCAGCTCGGCATTACCCAGCAGGAGATAAGCCGCTACGAAACAGGCGAGGTAAAAGCCCCGATAAATTATATCATCGACCTGGCAAATGTGTGCAAGGTCAGCGTTGATCTGATACTCGGCCACAGCGTAGAGACTGCGGTGATAAGCGAACCCGAGCAGCACATTCTTTCACTCTACAACGCCCTGACCTATGAAAACAAAATAAAAGCTGAGGAACGTATCCTTGCCCTCCTCGACACACAAAAATAAAGCAGAACTGATGTGAAAACAAGTTCTGCTTTTTTTGTATATCCTCACAATTTCAGATAGACCTTGAAAGCGGGGATATGGATTTCAGGTTTGATTGACGGCAGACTAATGGTAAAAATGTAAATATTTTTATATATCTATTGACTTCTGACGGCTTTTAGTCTATAATTAGTTAGGCGGCTAATTGTTTGATGACTAAAGGAGGCCAATGATGAAAAACCAACATGATGTGCTCAAAGCCCAGCCCAGAAAGCTTCTCGAGATGGACGACGTTCCACCCTCGATGTTTATCAACGACCTTTCAAAGCTGTTCTGGCGGACAGTTATGAGCGATTCTCCCCAGGACAACCTTTCCCAGGGCTACAGGCGTATGTTTCATATTCTCTGCCGCAAGGACGGCATTACTCAGGTGGAGCTGGCAAGAGAGGCTAAGCTTTCCTCGCCCTCGGTGTCGGCGGCGCTTTATAAAATGGAGCAGGACGGCCTAGTTCGCCGGGAGACCGACAGCAAGGACAGGCGCAAGGTGTTCGTCTACATAACCGAAAAGGGCAGAGAAGAGGATAACATTATCCGGGAGCGCTGCCGCCAGACTGAGGAACGCATGCTCCGGGGCATCACCGATGAGGAGAAGGAGACCCTTAAGGCGATACTGCGGAAAATGCTGCTGAATATGCTTGAGGAGGCAGACAGTTGAAGCTCGCAAGATATTTGAAGCCCTATATCCTGTTTGTGCTGCTGACCCCTCTTGCTATGATAGGAGAGGTGCTGGTTGACCTGCTGCAGCCCAAGCTGCTGTCCCAGATAGTCGATGACGGCGTGCTGCTACAGAATATGGAGGTAATAATCCAGACCGGCATCATAATGATGCTGACCATAGTTATAGGCGGCGCCTGCGGAGTAGGCTCCTCCGCATTCAGTGGTATGTGCTCCCAGGGCTTTGCCAGAGACCTGCGCAATGACGTTTTCTCCCGGGTGATGCACCTGTCCTTTCAGCAGACTGACAAATTCACCACCGGCTCCCTTGTGACCCGTCTGACTACTGACATCACAGCCATTCAGCAGCTGGTGGACTTTGCCCTGCGTATGTTTGTGAGAAACGTGATGTTCCTCATAGGCGGCATATTTATGATGATGCAGTTAAACGTCCGCTTCGGATTGGTGGTGGCTATCTCGCTTCCGCTGGAGGTCATCATCGTGGTGTGCATAATGAGGTTCGCCAACCCCCTATATACTATAGTTGCGGGGAGGCTCGATAACGTCAACTCGGTAATGCAGGAGAACGTCACCGGAGCGAGAGTGGTAAAGGCCTACGTCAGAGAGGAGCACGAGACCAAGCGATTCGACGCGGCCAACGGTGCTCTGATGGACTCCAACCTTAAGGTAATGAAGCTGGTGGCGCTGCTCCAGCCGCTGCTGATGATAATAATGAATGCCGCTGTTATAGCGGTAATCTACATAGGCGGCTTGCAGGTGCAGGCGGCGAATTTAAAGGTCGGAGAGGTAATGGCTGCCGTTACCTATGTGACCCAGATACTCCACGGCATAATGATGCTCTCCATGATGTTCCAGAGCATTTCCCGAGCCTCGGCCTCCGCAAAGAGACTTAACGAGGTGCTGGAAACAGACCCCGCCATTGCCGACGGCGAGGGCGCAAACTGTACAGAAATCGGGACAGTTGAGTTCAAGAACGTATCCTTTAGCTACCCCTCATCAAAGGGCAGACCGGTGCTCAACAATATTGACCTGAAAATAGCCAAGGGCGAGAACATCGCCATACTGGGAGCCACCGGCTCCGGCAAGAGCTCCCTTGTCAACCTCATTCCCAGATTTTACGACGCCGTCAGCGGCGAGGTGCTGGTGGACGGTGTTGATGTGAAAGAGTTCAAGCTTGACGACCTGCGCAAGCGAATAGGGATAGTATTGCAGAAGAGTGAGCTGTTCTCCGCCTCCGTCAGCGAGAATATCCGCTGGGGCGGCAAGGACGCCTCCGATGAGGAGGTAAGGGAAGCTGCCGTTATAGCGCAGGCGGACGAGTTCGTTTCAACTATGCCCGACGGCTACGATTCAAAGATAGCCGAAAAGGGAGCCTCACTTTCCGGCGGTCAGAAGCAGAGGCTCTCCATTTCCAGAGCCATACTCAAAAAGCCGGAGATACTCATATTCGACGACTCCACCTCTGCACTTGACCTCAAGACCGAGGCAAGTCTCAGGCAGAAGCTTAAGGAAAGTCTGGCGGGAACTACCGTCATAACCATTGCTCAGCGCATAGCCTCCGTCAAGGACTGCGACAGGATAGCGGTCATCGACCACGGCTCGCTGGTAGCCTGCGCTCCCCACGAGGAGCTGTTAAAGACCTGCGAGGTCTACAAGGATATTTACCGTTCGCAGGTAAAGACCTCGGAAGGAGGTGAGGGATAATGCCTCCTATGCCTCCGATGGGACCCAACGCCAAGCGCGGTCCGGGCGGACCCAACTCGGCGAGGATAAATGCCGAGAAGCCCAAGAACGCAGGGCAGACCCTCAAAAAGCTGCTGCGCTACATCGGCAGGTCTAAGTACCTGTTCTTCACGCTGCTGGCGGTTATGCTCATCATTACGGTGATGAACCTGCTGGCGCCGATGATACAGCAGATAGCCATTGACTGCATCACTCCCTCCGAAACAAGGGAGGGCATTGACAAATCGAAGCTCATCTCAACGCTTATCTGGCTGGCTGTGACCTACGGCGTTATGGCGGCTATGACCTACATTCAGGGAATAGTCTCGGCAAAGCTTTCACAAACAACGGTCAGGACAATGCGACGGGACCTTTTCGAGAGCCTTGTACATCTGCCGATAAGGTATATCGACAATCACAGCCACGGCGACCTTATGAGCCGTATGACCAATGATGTGGAGAACATCTCCACTACCATTTCCCAGTCCATAGGCTCCCTTATCTCGGGAGTGCTGACGGTAATAGGTACGTTTGTGATAATGCTGACCTACTCGCCGCTGCTGACGCTTATTTCCATATCCACTATCTTCCTGACGGTGTTCGTCTCCGCCAAGATGACGAAATATATGAAGAAGTTCTTTGTGGAGCAGCAGATAATACTGGGACGCATCAACGGCCACGTTGAGGAGATGGTCACCGGCTGCCGCACCGTCACCGCTTATTCCAAGGAGCAGGATTCCATTGACAGCTTCCGCACTATGAGCGACGAGCTGCGCAAGACCGGCATCAAGGCGCAGATATGCGGCGGCATGATGGGCCCGCTGATGAACTGCATCTCCAACTTCGGCTTCGTGCTGATAGCGGCCTTCGGCGGCTGGTTCTCAATTGAGGGCTGGATAACCGTCGGAACGATACAGGCCTTCATACTTTACTCCAAGCAGTTCTCCCGACCCATAAACGAGATAGCAAACCAGTATGCCAACATTCAGACCGCCATTGCCGGCGCCGAGCGTATCTTCGACGTTATGGAGGCCGAGCCGGAGCCTGTGGGCGGCAATGAGCCCTTCGAGCCGGAGAGCGTCCGCGGCGAGATTACATTTAAGGATATCCACTTCGGCTACGTTCCCGAGAAGCCGGTGCTCAAGGGACTTGACCTGACGGTAAAGCCTGGACAGAAGATAGCCATAGTCGGGGCGACGGGCTCCGGCAAGACTACCGTAGTCAACCTGCTGACCCGCTTCTATGATGTGGACTCCGGCGAGATAACCGTTGACGGCAAGAGCTTAAACGACATACCCGTTTCACAGCTGCGGAAGTCCATAGCCATAGTGCTTCAGGACACTGTGCTGTTTTCCGGCACCATCGGTGATAATATCCGCTACGGCAAAGCCGACGCCTCTGACGAGGATATGAAGGCTGCTGCCAACAAGGCCTTTGCGGACGAGTTCATCGAGCGCCTGCCGGACAAGTACGACACCCAGCTCTCAGAGGGAGGCGCAAACCTCTCCCAGGGACAGCGGCAGCTGCTTTCCATTGCCAGAGCCGTTCTGGCTGACCCCCGCATACTTATCCTCGATGAGGCCACCTCATCAGTCGATACCAGAACGGAAATGCATATCCAATCGGCTATGCTGGCGCTGATGAAGGACAGGACTTCCCTTATTATAGCCCACCGTCTTTCCACCATCAGAGACGCCGATGTGATAGTCGTCATCGACGGCGGCAGGGTGGCGGAGTCCGGCAGCCACGAGCAGCTGATAGCTCAGAAGGGCAAATACTACGAGCTATATCAGACGCAGTTTGCCGGCAACAAGACCTAAAAGAGAGAGCCGCAGCGCGGAAGAGCGTGCTGCGGCTTTTTGTGCCCTCTTGCATTTCGGGGACAGCTGTGGTATAATTGTTTTGACATATATTCAGACGAGCTAAAGATACGGCGGAAAAATGGTATCTCCCCCGCAGGGGGAGAATACCTTTTTCCGGATTTCCCCGAGCCGCGCCGGCGGCGAGGGCAATCGTTAGGAGGTGCGGCATATGGAGAGCGTTCTGATAGTCTCGGCAGGCAAGGCCTCACAGACCATCTCTGCGCTGATAAGCGAATACTTCCCGGACTGGCAGCAGTCCGCCGCCCTCACAGGCAAGGAGGCCAAGGCGCTCATCTCTGACCGCGCCTTTGATATGATAGTCATAAACTGCCCCCTGCCGGACGGCAGCGGCGAGGAGCTCTGGCAGTACGCCGGGGAGTGCTCCGATGCGGGAATAGTACTGCTGGTGCCGCCGGAACAGTACGAGGAGCTTTGCCGTCGGGCTAAAGTCACCGGAGCGGCGGTGGTGCGCAAGCAGCCGCTGGCAAAGGCTGGGTTTGAGTACACCCTGGGGCTGGTGAGCGGGTTTCGCCGCAGGCTTCTAGGCAGAGAGGCTCCCCAGGACAAAACGGCCCAGGAGCTCCAGAACATAGGCAGAGCCAAGCTAGCGCTTATGCATTACCTGAAATTCACAGAGCAGCAGGCTCACCGCTATCTGGAACGTCAGGCAATGGAGCTGCGCATACCGATGAACGAAGCGGCGCTGAGGGTAATAAAGATGTACGATTTGGAAGCGAAATAAATACAGAACAACGGGGAGAATAAACAGATGGGCAAGAACAAGGGCTACATCTCGATGATGAGGGTGATATTCAGCGCGGCTGTTATCATCGCGCTGCAGGTGTTCGTGTTTTATATCGTAAAAGAGCCGCTGGATTATATCGTCAACGGCTATCGGGGCAGAGCCGTCATAATGGTGAGCGGCACTGAGGACGACGCCGGCTATGTGGAGGCGATGTATAAGGCCTCCGACGGCAGGAGCCATTTCAGCGAGGTCCTCACCTACGGGGATACCTATGTGGGGGAGTCCTTTGAGGCCTATATCCTCGACAGCCGCCAGGAGCTTATCTTCCGTATGCCAAAGGCTATGTATATAGGGGCGTTTGCTGCCGGGTATGCGCTCATTATGATAATTTCCATTGCACTGCTGGCAAGCGGGGCCTCCACTCACAGAAAGAACCGTCTGCTTTCGGAGTACGGTATTCCGGTGAAGGGGCTGATAGTTAATGTGATAAGGAGAAAGGCCTTCGTCCACGACTGTGTCGTTACCTTTCTGGACGAGAACGGCGCCTATCAGACAGCCACAGTCCGTTTCACAAGGACAGTCCCCGCACACGGTCAGGAGTGCTCCCTCATCTATTATGTGACCGCCAAGGGCAGAGTGATATGTGACGTTATAGAGCTCTGATACCCTGTGAACAAATTTTGAACATATATTAAAAAGAAGTAAATAGTTAGCGGCGGCTGTTGAAATGACAGGACAAAAATAGTATAATTATATCGGTAATTTATTATCTGTCTCAATTCTGTTGAACAAAAGGATATCAGGCGGAAAAGTTCGGCAGGGTAGGGATAATATCAAATATTTGATTGGAGGATATTAAAATGTTTGTTACAGCAAAGGACATGCTCGACAAGGCAAAGGAAGGCAGATATGCCGTAGGTCACTTCAACATCAACAACCTTGAGTGGACAAAGGCTATCCTTCTCACAGCACAGGAGCTTTCAAGCCCTGTTATCCTCGGTGTTTCCGAGGGCGCAGGCAAGTATATGGGCGGCTTTGAGGTAGTTACCGCTATGGTAAAGGCTATGGACAAGAGCCTGGGCATCACCGTTCCGGTTGCTCTCCACCTTGACCACGGTACTTATGAGGGCTGCTACAAGTGCATCAAGGCTGGTTTCAGCTCTATCATGTTCGACGGCTCGCACCTCCCCTTCGAGGAGAACGTAGCTAAGACCACCGAGCTGGTTCACGCTGCTCATCAGCTGGGTCTCTCCATTGAGGCAGAGGTCGGCGCTATCGGCGGCGAAGAGGACGGCGTTATCGGCAAGGGCGAGTGCGCTGACCCTCAGGAGTGCAGCACAATCGCACAGCTGGGAATTGACTTCCTGGCAGCAGGTATCGGCAATATCCACGGCGTATATCCCGCAAACTGGGAGGGTCTCAGCTTCGAGACTCTGGATGCTATCAAGAAGAAGCTCATCGCTGACGGCGTTGATATGCCTCTGGTTCTCCACGGCGGCACAGGTATTCCTGACGATATGATCACCAAGGCTATTTCCCTGGGTGTAAGCAAGATCAACGTAAACACTGAGTGCCAGCTGGTATTCAGAGACGCTACCAGAGCTTATGTAGAGGCTGGCAAGGATCAGCAGGGCAAGGGCTTCGACCCCAGAAAGCTGCTGGCTCCCGGCTTCGAGGCTATCAAGGCAAAGGTCAAGGAGAAGATGGAGCTCTTCGGTTCCGTTGGCAAGGCTTAATTAACTGAATTGAACATAACGGGGCGGCAATCTGCTGCCCCGTATATTCACTGTAAAAACCGGACGAGGTCCGCATACGAGTGTAACCTAGAACACCACTCGCTAATAAAAACAAGGAGGTCTCATTATGGAGATTTTTTCTGCACGCAGACTTACAAGGATAGGCGTGGTCGCCGCCATTTATCTGGTAGCCACGCTGTTGTGTGCGCCGCTGGCGTACAACGCAATACAGTTTCGAGTGTCCGAGATGCTCATGCTCCTGTGCTTCTACAACAAGGACTACATCATCTCGATGACGGTGGGCTGTCTGCTGGCTAACCTTTTCAGCTCGCTGGGAATGGTGGACGTAGTCTTCGGCACCGCCGCGACTATTGTGGCAGCTGTACTGATTTTCCTGTTCCGCAATAAGGTGAACCTTTTTGCGGCATCGCTTTTCCCGGTCATCGCCAATGCCCTTATCGTGGGCGCGGAGATAAAGTTCGTGTTCGGCGACCCCTTCTGGATAAACGCCGCCTACGTCGCGCTGGGAGAATTCGTCTGTGTGTCGATACTGGGAGTGATAGTTTTCAAGGCTCTGGAGAGAAATCAGGGCTTTATGAAGCTGGTCACCACCGCATACTGACATCGGGGGCGGGCAATAGTCTGTCCTTTGATAAATAAGCCGGAGGGCATTTCAGACATCGGTGTTCTGAAATGTGTTCCGGTTTTTTATGCCGCGCTGCGCTCCCTTCGGTCGCTGCCACTCCTGCGGGCGGGTGGTCTTTGTGCCGCGGCTTGAGTCTGCCTGTACTGTAGCCATAGGTGCTCGCATTCCACAGGGTGAGACACGTTTGGAGCAGCGGTCACCCCCTTGCTGTTACTTTCTGCTCCGAAACCGTCGAAACCCTTTTTTTTTAAAATTAAGCGTATGTGTGAAAAAAATATTTTATAATTGAAAAAATAATAGCTCTAAAAAATATTTATAGGAAAAAGGGTTTCGGTTGTTTCGGAAAGTTTCAGGTCTTGACAGACGGAGATCGCATTTTGCCCTCTGCGATGTTAATATGCTTATACATATCCATATATTAACACATAATTAATTTTATAAAATACCCCTTTACAAATGTTGTGCAATGTGTTATAATATCTCTGGATATTTTTAATCACTTTAAGGAGTTTTCACTATGGGAATGACAATGACGCAAAAGATCCTGGCAGCTCATGCCGGACTCGACGAGGTCAAGCCGGGGCAGCTCATTATGGCCGACCTCGACCTTGTGCTGGGCAACGACGTAACTACGCCGGTTGCTATCAACGAGTTCAACAAGGCGGGCTTTGACAGCATCTTCAGTCAGGATAAGATAACGATGGTCATGGACCACTTTACCCCCAACAAGGACATCAAGGCCGCCGCACAGTGCAAGCAGTGTCGCGACTTCGCCAGGGAGTACGGTGTGAAGAACTACTTTGACGTAGGCGATATGGGCATCGAGCACGCTCTGCTGCCTGAAAAAGGTCTTGTCGCTCCCGGCGACTGCGTCATCGGCGCTGACAGCCACACCTGCACCTACGGCGCTCTGGGCGCATTCTCTACGGGCGTCGGCTCCACCGATATGTGCGCAGGCATGGCAAAGGGCAAGGACTGGTTCAGGGTTCCCTCCGCCATTAAGTTCAATATAACAGGCAAGCTGCCCAAGTGGTCGGCTGCCAAGGACGTTATACTCCATATCATCGGAATGATAGGAGTTGACGGCGCCCTCTACAAGAGCATGGAATTCTCCGGCGAGGGGCTGAAAAACCTCACTATGGAGGATAGGCTCTGTATGGCGAACATGGCTATCGAGGCCGGCGCCAAGAACGGCATCTTCGCCGTTGACGAGGTGACGCTTGACTACATCAAGGATAAGGTCACAAAGGAATATAAGATTTTCGAGGCCGACCCCGACGCCGAATACGATGCGGTGTATGACATTGACCTCTCGACAATAAAGCCCACAGTGGCTTTCCCTCATCTCCCGGAGAACGCAAGAACCTTCGATCAGATCGACGAGGTGAAGATAGACCAGGTAGTCATCGGCTCCTGCACCAACGGCAGGATAGAGGATATCAGAGCTGCCGCAGAGATACTTAAGGGCAGACATATCGCTCAGGACGTCCGCTGCATAATCATCCCCGCCACTCAGAAGGTCTATATGACCGCGATGAAGGAGGGACTGCTGGAGATATTCATTAACGCCGGCTGCGCAGTCTCCACACCCACCTGCGGCCCCTGCCTCGGCGGACATATGGGCATACTCGCCAAGGGCGAGAGAGCCGTCGCCACCACCAACCGCAACTTCGTCGGCAGAATGGGTCACCCCGAGAGCGAGGTTTATCTGGCATCGCCCTATGTGGCAGCGGCCTCGGCAGTGCTGGGCAGGATAGCTCAGCCCACAGAGCTGGAATAAGCACATCTCCACAGGAGAATAATGAAAATGATAAGACATATTATAATCTGGGATCTCGATCCCGAGCTTACCGCAGAGGATAGTCAGGCGAAGAAGGCCGAGATAAAGCAGGGGCTTGAGGCTCTGGTCGGCGTCGTTCCGGGGCTTGTGAGTATGAGCGTCAGGACTGATTTGCTGGGCAGCTCAAAGGGTGATGTCCTGCTGGACTCCGTCTTTGAGAGTGAGGCTGCACTTGCTGCCTACCAGACCCACCCGAAGCACCTGGCTGCTGCGGCAGTTGTGAAGAGCGTTGCCGTTCACCGCAGCTGCGCCGATATTGAGATCTGAAAAACGCTGAAAGGGGGAAGTACCTATGAAAGACTTTTTAAGAGATGTTTTGTGGGATACGCTTTTGAGTATCATTACAAAGAAATACGGTACCTCACTCAGCGACTCGCAGCGTGAGGCCAAGGCGGACGATATCATTGCGGAGCTAAAGGGCTCCAACGGGTTCACCGTTGATATGATACAGTCCATCATTGATAAGAAGGGACTCAACTACTTTGAGTCGGCAAGCGTAAAGGGCACTTCTGCCTTCAAGCTTGCAAAGACGGGTCTGTTCGGCAAGGCTAAGGTCTGCTACTATATCACCCGAAACAAGGATAAGATCGACGGGGCCTACCTCGAGCAGATCTACGATGAGCTCAACCGTCAGGCAAACGGCGAGAACGTGTTCTCGGCTCCCGATTATGTCAACAAGTAATGAAAGGAACTCTGAAAATATGAAAGCACACGGCATCGCACACAAGTACGGCGATAACGTCGATACCGACGTTATCATTCCCGCAAGATACTTAAACACCTCCGATATGCAGGAGCTGGCAAAGCATTGTATGGAGGATATCGACATCGAGTTTGCCTCCCGGGTCAAGCAGGGAGATATAATGGTGGCTAAGGCCAACTTCGGCTGCGGCTCCTCCAGAGAGCACGCCCCCGCCTCCATCAAGGCCAGCGGCATAGGCTGTGTTATCGCTAAGAGCTTTGCGAGGATATTCTACCGCAACGCCATCAACATCGGCCTGCCCATTATCGAGTGCGATGAAGCCGCCGAAAGGATAGAAGCCGGCGACGAGGTGGAGATAGATTTCGATACCGGTGTGATAACCAACGTCACCAAGGGTGAGACCTATCAGGGACAGTCTTTCCCGGAGTTCCTCATCAACATCATCAACTCCAACGGACTGCTCAATTCATTGAAATAATTTTCGGACTAAATAAGTCCTGCCGAGCCGCAAAGCGGCTCGGCAAAACGACAAAAGCCTCCTGCAGGGGAGGCTTTTTTTATGCGTGCTTTTCGGCTCTTTTGTCCCGCTCCCTTTGGGAGAAGACGCAGCCGCAGTAATCCTGCCGGTAGAGGCCGTACTGCTTTGAAAGCTCAACCGAGCGCTTGTAGCCCTCGCGCTTTTTGAGGTCGGTGGGCAGCGCCTTGACCTTGTATATCCCCGAAAGCTCAGAGGCAATCTCGTTGAGCTTCTGTGAGTTCTTGTAGGGAGAGATGGAAAGGGTGGTGGTGAAATATTCAAAGCCCAGCTGATGAGCCAGACTTGCCGTGCGCTCTAGCCGCAGGCGATAGCAGGCAAAGCACCGCTCGCCCCCCTCCGGGATATCCTCCAGCCCTTTTATCGCCTCATAAAATTCCTCTGGGACATAGTCCGCAACGATAAGCTTCACAGGGTTTTCGACAGGCAGCTGGGAGATGAACCTCCTCTGCTCGGCCACACGCCGGTCAAACTCCTCCCTAGGGGAGATGTTGGGGTTGTAGTAAAAGACGGTTATCTTAAAGTACTTGGAGAGATATTCCAGCGTGTATGATGAACAGGGCGCACAGCAGCTGTGGAGCATAAGCGTCGGCACTCTGCCCTCAGAGGCGAGGACTTCAAGCTCCTTATCCAGCAGCAGCTGGTAGTTTACCTTCTGCACGTTTATCCCTCCTGCTTGGTTTTATTTCAAAGCCTTAGTTATCGCGTTAATCTCGTTGTCGGCGCGGAATACCGACCCCGCATCGGCATAGAGGCTGTCGTAGCGGAACAGTGCCACGCCGTTGGCAACGGCAAGGCTGTCGGTTATCTGTGAGCCGATGATGCCTGTTTGGTCATAGAACGATTTGCTGAGCCAGATGTTGGCGGGTGCTAAGCCTATGAGCAGCTTTACGCCTTCAGCCCTCGGCAGGGAGGCCCACTGGGAGAGCACATCCTTAAAGGGCTTGGTCTCGAAATCGTAGCTGTAGTAGACCTGCGGGCATAGGTAGTCGCAGTAGCCCTTCTGTGAGAGCCAGAGGTCAACGTCAGCGTACAGATAGAGGTAGTTGTTCTCGTAGTTGCCCTGAGGGGAAATGCCAAAGAGCAGTCTGCCGTCGGCGGCCTTGACGGTGTCGTAAATAGCCTTAACTGTTGCGGTGCAGTTGAAAAGCCTCCACTGAGTGAGGGTCTTTCCCCCGCCGTATTTGGCATATGCTGCGGCGTCGTAGGAGGTGTCGTTGGTGGGGTAGAAGTAATCGTCGATGTGAATTCCGTCTACCTCATAGTTATTCACTATCTCCTTGACACCCTGGATTATCAGCGACCTGACCTCCGGGATGCCCGGGTTGAGCCAGTAGGTGCCGTAAACCTCGGCATAGCTGACGTATTCGGGGTAAGAGGCCGGGTCTTTGAGCCACTTCTTTACCAGGTAGCTGTCGGGAGCGCTGTATATATTCGTCAAGGAGGATACCCGATAGGGATTTATCCAGGCGTGGACAGAGAGCCCGCAGCTGTGGGCAGTGTCCACCATTATTTTTAATGGGTCGTACCTGGGGCTGCGCCCGAAGGTGCCGGTAACATAGGCCGACCAGGGGAAGAGGTTCGAGGGATAGAAGCTGTCCCCGAAGGGGCGGGTGTGAACGTAAAGGGTATTAATGCCCATTGCCTTTGACCTGTTGCATATCTCCCTGAAGCCCTGGGTGAACTGCGCCTGTGTCTTGCCCTGAAGTATGCGGTTCAGCTCAAACACCGATACCCACATAGCCTTTTGGGTGGTGTAGTTGATGACCGTTCTCACCGGCTCCGGCGGAGCGGTAGTAGTGGTGGTGATGTTTATATTGATAACCTTGGTCTCTATGGAGGTGGTCACAGGCTCGGTCTCAGTTTCGGGTGCCGGCTCGGTCTCGGATATCTCAGTCGGCTCACCTGCCTCGGATTCGGGAGCAGGGATCGCTGTAGTCACAACTGTGGTTGCAGGTGAGGTCTCCTCCTCGGCGGGAAGGTCATCAGGGGGAGCTGTGGTGACAGCGGTGCTGACGGTATCGGCTGACGATGTGGAGACGGCTCTCTCGGGAACAGGCGCCCCCGCGGCAGTTACCGTTGTGTTCTGAGATACAGTTGCCGCCGCTGGTACGGCATCTACCTTGTCGGCAGAGACTGCGGTTATATCCGTCCTCATAGAGAAAACAGAGGTGCCGAAGAAAGCACAGATTATAGCAAGAATCAGCGACGATATTAGCTTATGTGTTTTTTTCAAACCTGCACTTCCTCCTTTCAAAAATTCGGTCTGGCCGTTACTCAATAAATGACTTCATTCCCCGCTCTCTGCGGTAGTCAAGGTATTCCTCATAGGTGCCCTCGCGGCAGATGCAGCCGTCCTCGGTTATCTCGATTATCTTGTTGGCTACGGTCTGCATTATCTCGTGGTCGTGGGACGCAAAGAGAACTACTCCCTTGAAGTCCCGCAAGCCGTTGTTGACAGCGGTTATTGACTCAAGGTCAAGGTGGTTGGTGGGTCTGTCCAGCAGCAGTACGTTGGAGCCGAACAGCATCATCCTCGAGAACATACATCTAACCTTTTCGCCTCCCGAGAGCACGTCTACCTTCTTGTAGATCTCGTCTCCCGAGAAAAGCATCTTGCCTAAAAAGCCCCGCAGGAAGGTGTCTGTCACCTCTCCGGTGGAGTATTGCCTTATCCAGTCAACGATGGTCATATCGCAGCCGTTGAAGAAGGCGGAGTTGTCCTTCGGGAAGTAGGAGCGGGAGGTGGTGGAGCCCCATTTTATAGAACCCTCAAAATCCTCGTCCTGCTCGGCAAGTATCTCGAACAGCGCGGTTATCGCCTGCTCGCTCTCGCCGATGAACGCCACCTTGTCGGTGCGGGCGAGAGTGAAGGTAACGTTGTTCAGCAGCTTCACGCCGTCAACGGTTTTGCTGAGCCCCTCGACTTTGAGTATCTCCTTGCCCGGCTCTCTGTCCATATTGAAGCCGATGTAGGGGTACTTTCTCGAGGACGCGGGCATTTCCTCAACGGTGAGCTTGTCCAGCAGCTTGCGGCGGCTGGTGGCCTGCTTGGACTTGGATTTGTTGGCGGAGAACCGCTGGATAAACTCCTGCAGCTCCTTTATCTTTTCCTCGGCCTTCTTGTTCTGCTGCTTTATCATTCGCTGCATCAGCTGTGAGGACTCGTACCAGAACTCATAGTTGCCCACGTACATCTTTATCTTGGTGTAGTCGATATCGACTATGTGTGTGCAGACGTTGTTTAAGAAGTGACGGTCGTGAGATACCACCAGCACCGTACCGAAGTACTCAGAGAGAAAATCCTCCAGCCAGCGGATAGCATCTATGTCCAGATGGTTGGTAGGCTCGTCCAGCAGGATAACGTCAGGGTTGCCGAACAGCGCCTGCGCCAGCAGCACCTTTACCTTCTCATTTCCTGAGAGGGAGGCCATCTGGGAGTAGAGTATATCCTCCGGAAGCCCCAGCCCCTGAATGAGCTTTGAGGCATCGGACTCCGCCTCCCAGCCGTTGAGCTCGGCAAATTCGCTCTCCAGCTCGCCGGCGCGGTCGCCGTCCTCCTCGGAGAAGTCCTCCTTGGCGTAGAGGGCGTCCTTTTCCTGCATTATGTCATAAAGGCGCTTGTTGCCCATTATGACTGTGTCCAGCACGTTGTATTCGTCGAAGGCAAAGTGGTCCTGCCGCAGCACCGACATTCTCACACCCTTGTCGATGACTACCTCACCCTTGGTGGGTTCGATCTCTCCGCAGAGTATCTTAAGAAAGGTGGATTTGCCTGCGCCGTTGGCACCGATAATGCCGTAGCAGTTGCCGGCGGTGAACTTTAAGTCGGCGTCCTTGAAAAGCAGCTGACCCCCGAAGGAGAGGGTAAGCTCGGAAACTGTTATCATCAAAAAATCTCCTCATTAAAATAATCAACACTTAATTATAACACATCTTCAGACAAATTGCAAGTCTTTTCGCTTGACGGTACTCTCGAAGAGCGGAAATGCGCGTTTCGCGCAGCTTCGGGGCGGAGGGCTCCGGTTGGTCAGAGAGAGAGGCAAAGCGGCTTACACCAAAAGTAAATTTATTATGAACAGAACAAGAGCAAAGTTTGAAATTGGCGTCTTTAGATTTTTTCACAAAAATGTAACTGTGAAAAAAAACACCCATTAATTTTGATTACTGCCGAAACATTGGGGATTTTTTAGAGGAAAAATATATCCTGTCGAGGAAGGTTTTGGTCAAGTGAGAATTTTTTTGTACAACAATCATTACAAAGCGTTTAAAACGGTTACAGATATATTACAGCTGTCCAATATATCAGACAGCAACGGTAAACGCTGGGTTACAAATAAGTCAAAAAACGGAGAAAATTGTCGTCTTTTGCGAAAAATGCTTTTTTTGCTATTGATTTTTTCAAACGTTTGTGATAAACTAATAGTATCATTTAATGATCTGTATCGGAAAATTTTTCCGATGACTATATATGTCCGCACAGCATTTTTGGGGGAAAGCCGGCGGGGGCCGGCAGAGTGCGGAGCCTCACTGCGATGGGGCATAAGACCGGGGCAGTCAGTCCCGGAACAAGGAGAGTGTTCACTTTGGAAAAGTTTGTGATAAACGGCGGCAAACCGCTGCAGGGTGAGGTCACTATAAGCGGGGCAAAGAACGCTGCGGTGGCTATCGTTGCAGCAACTATCCTCTGCGATGAGCCCTGCGTGCTGGAAAATGTGCCTGAGATAAGCGACATCACCATCTGCATGAAGATATTGTCCTCTATGGGCGCAAAGGTGAAGCTTGAAAAGAGAAATGTGGTATCCTTCGATACCAAAGGAATAACAAAGCCCGAGGTGCCCTATGAGCTGGCGAGGTCTATGAGAGCCTCCACCTACTTCTTAGGCACTCTGCTGGGAAGGTTCCATAACGCTTACGTTGCAATGCCTGGCGGCTGCGACCTGGGCGACAGACCCATCGACCAGCACCTGAAAGCATTCGCTTCATTGGGTGCTAAGCACGAGCTGGAAAACGGTCAGGTGCATTGCTACGCTGACGAGCTCATCGGCTCGCAGATCTACTTTGATTTCAACACCGTTGGCGGTACTATAAACGCTATAATGGCTTCAGTTAAGGCAAAGGGAATGACCATCATCGAGAATGCCGCCAAGGAGCCGCACATCGTTGACCTGGCTAACTTCCTCAATTCCATGGGCGCGGATATCCGCGGCGCCGGTACCGACGTCATCAAGATTAGGGGAGTAAATTATCTCAAGGGCATCACCTATGGCATTATCCCCGACCAGATCGAGGCGGGCACCTATATGGTAGCCGCTGCCGCCACAAAGGGCGATGTTGTCATCAAGAACGTTATCCCTAAGCACTTGGAGTCCATCACCGCCAAGCTGCGCAAGGTGGGAGTTACCGTTATCGAAAATGACGAGAGCGTTGAGGTTAAGGTGGACGGCCCTCTGCAGAAGACCTCCCTGAAAACAATGCCTCACCCCGGCTTCCCCACAGATATGCAGCCTCAGTTCTCCACTATGCTGACTTTGGCTGAGGGGACATCAATCGTTACAGATGATATTTTTGACAACCGTTTCAAGTATGTATCGGAGCTGCGGCGTATGGGCGCTGACATCTCCGTTGACGGTACCGTTGCTGTTATACAGGGCAAGGGCTCGCTGCAGGGCGCACCTGTTGTAGCCACTGACCTGCGCGCCGGCGCTGCGCTTATAATCGCAGGCCTTGCCGCAAACGGCACCACAGAGGTTGAGAACATCCACTTTGTGGAAAGAGGATATGAAAGCATTGATAAGAAGCTCCAGGGCCTCGGCGCTGACATCAGGCGTGTGACCGTCCCCGAGCTTACACAGGTCCGCATCAGCGGCTGATATTACACAGAAAACAATACCCGATGCTCCAAAAAAAGCGTCGGGTTTTCTTTTACAGAGGATCTTTTCGGGATCGTGTGGCTAAGGTAAATCAGAATTTGCGGGGCACGCCCCCGCGGGCGAATTCGCGTTGCGCTCCTTCGTCGCTTTCAATTGAGCGGGCGACGTACTTTTGCACCCGCGGTTGTGACCTTTGTTAGTGTGAAGAACTGAAAATGCGCCGCACATCACACCTTGTGTGGAATGCGAGCACCTGCGGTCAAAGCACGAACAAACTCCGGTCGCGGTGCGCAGACTACACTCCCGTACACACCCAAGCGACCAACGGGAGCGCAGCGTGAATTCGCCGCGGGGGCGTGCCCCGCAAATTCTGATTTATCGCATAAATGAGAGCTTACAAAAAACGCCGCCCTCCTTTCCGGGAGAGCGGCATTGCTGTGCGTATTACCAGGGCTTAACCGTTCCGACTATCTCGGATATGCTTTTGACGCCGTTTCTGTCGCACCATTCGTCCATACCGTCGATTATCTTTACCGGAGCGTAGGGGTCGCGGAAGATGGCTGCGCCTACCTGAACAGCCTGCGCGCCAGCCATCATCATCTCGATAGCGTCCTCGGCGGAGCTGATGCCGCCCATTCCGCAGACTGGTATGCTGACGGCGTTAGTCACCTGCCATACCATTCTCACCGCCACCGGGAACACCGCAGGACCCGAGAGGCCGCCTACATTGTTGTGCAGCACCGGGCGGCGGGTCCTTATGTCTATCCTCATACCCAGCAGGGTGTTTATCAGCGAGAGAGCGTCGGCGCCCGCAGCCTCCACAGACTTGGCGATATCGGTGATGCTGGTGACGTTGGGGGAGAGCTTTACCATCAGGGGCTTCTTGGTGGCCTGACGTACTGCTTTGGTGACGGCTGCCGCAACGGTGCAGTCAGTGCCGAAAGCGGCGCCGCCCTGCTTCACATTCGGGCAGGAGATGTTCAGCTCTATCATATCCACCCCGGTGGGGTCAAGCTTGGCTGCCAGCTCGGCACATTCCTCAACGGTGGAGCCGGCGATGTTGGCAACTATGCGGGTGTCCTTGGTCAGCAGGTTTGGCAGCTCATATCTGATGAACTTGTCCGAGCCGCCGTTTTGCAGACCTACAGAGTTGAGCATTCCCATAGGCGTCTCCGCGATGCGGGGAGGGAGGTTGCCTGTCCTCTCGTGAAGAGTGGTGCCTTTGACGGAGATGCCTCCCAGCTTGGAGAGGGGATATAGCGCCTCGTACTCCCTGCCGTAGCCGTAGGTGCCGCTGGCCGGGATAACGGGGTTCTTGAATTCAACACCCGCCAGTGTTACTCTTAAATCAGCCATCGAAAATTACCTCCCTTGCGTCAAATACCGGGCCGTCCTTGCAGACGTGCTTGTAGACCTCCACAGGAGCTTTAGTGTCGCTTTGCAGTGTGCGGCAGGCGCAGCCCAGACAGGCGCCCACGCCGCAGGCCATTCTTTGCTCTAAGGATACTTCGCAGCGCACACCGAATTTTTTAGCCATAGCCGCTATGGCCTTAAGCATAGGAGTAGGGCCGCAGGCGTAGATGATGTCCGTTTTATTGGACAGTAAATGCTGCTCGAGGGCTGTGGTTACAAAGCCATGGATACCTGCTGAGCCGTCATCGGTGCAGAGGACAGTTTCGCAGCCGGCGGCCTTGAAGTCCTCCTGAAGGATAACTGCGGCGGCATTGCGGAAGCCTGAGACAACTGTGGCGTCCCTGCCGTAGAGAGAGGCGATGCCCAGTATCGGGGGAGTGCCGATGCCTCCGCCCACGCAGACAGCCTTGCCGTCGATTTTTGTGAAGCCGTGACCCAGCGGAGCGATGATGTCGATATTCTCGCCGACATTGAGCTCTGCTAATTTTTCGGTGCCGCTGCCGCGCACCTCAAATACCATTCTTATAGTGCCGGCAGCCTTGTCTATCCCGCAGATAGAGATAGGTCTGCGCAGGAAAAAGCCCTCCGCCAGCAGCTGTGCGAACTGCCCGGGCTCTGCCAGCTCTGCTATCTCCGGGCAGAGGACGGTGATATCGAATATCCCCTTGGCCGAAGCGGTCTTTTTGACTATCGGGTAAAGTCCTTGCTTGAACATTTTATCATTCCATTCTTTAGAGGATAGGGCGTGTGCCCTTTAAATGATTATATCGCATTTTGTGCGCTGTGTCAACCGTATAAAAGGAGCCTGCCTGTGCAAACTATCCTCAAAGGAGATGATAGCATGAGCAAGCACAAGCGCCCTGATGAGGCAGTGTTCGACGATGAAAAGGACCGCGTCATCGAGGAGATGTACGACCCAAACGCTCCCGACGTCAGGACGGGAATGGATTCCGGCGCCGCCTCCGCCAACGAGATGACCGGCCTTGTCCCCAGCGGTACGGATATGACCCCAGAGGAATATGAGGAGAACAAGGACCTCTTCCCATACGGCACTCCGAATATCCTGCCCAGGTGATTTTACGGCAAAAAAAGCACCCGCATTGCTGCGGGTGTGTTTTTTAAGTCTTTATTTATCTTGCGTCCTCGGAGAAGCCGCTGTCTACCAGCTCAACCAGACCCTCAACTGCTGCCTGCTCATCGGAGCCGTCAGCGATGATCCTGATGGTGGTGCCGCCTACAATACCGAGTGAGAGGATACCAAGAAGGCTCTTGGCGTTTACTCTTCTCTCTTCCTTCTCGATCCAGATAGAGCTCTTGAACTCGTTAGCCTTCTGGATGAAGAATGTAGCCGGACGAGCGTGAAGACCTACCTGATTCTGAACTACAACGTCTTTTACGAACATAATTTGATCTCTCCATTCATTAGATTTCCGCGTGAGTTCTGTGCTCCTGCGGATAACGAATAACCCTTTTATAACTTCTATAACTATATTATACAGGACAACCCCGGCAACGTCAACGCAAATTATCACCAAACACACTTTTTTTGTAGTTTTTTTGGCGGTTTGCCAATTACATCGTTTAAGAAATGTTTACAGTTGTGCAATCTGCGCAAAAATTATTAATTCAGTGAGACACTTTAGACAAAATCGCGTAACATTTGTATGCAAAAAATTAAAATTCGATTTCACTCAAATTTTTTTATTGTAGAAATTGCCCACGCTGTTAGTGATAATAGACAAATCCTCGTCGGAGAGGGGATAATCGGTGAGCAGCTCGGGGCGCTTTTTGGCAGTATTTATCAGCGCCTGCTGGTGCCGCCACTTTAAAATATTCGCGTGATGCCCCGAAAGCAGCACCTCCGGCACCCGTTCTCCCTCCCAGACCTCCGGGCGGGTGTACTGGGGGTATTCCAGCAGGCCGTTCCAGTGGCTTTCGTCCTCGAAGCAGTCGGGCTCGGCGAGAACGCCGTCCAAAAGCCTCACAACGCTGTCCACAAGTATCAGCGCCGGCAGCTCGCCGCCGGTGAGCACATAGTCCCCGACGGATATCTCCTCGTCAACTATCCTGTCAAGTATGCGCTGGTCAACGCCCTCGTAGTGGCCGCAGAGTATCATAATGTGCTCCATTTGGGAAAGCTCCCGGCAGCGCTGCTGGGTAAGCGTCCTTCCCTGAGGGGACATATAGATGACGTGGGGCTGGGAGCGGGTCATATTGCATATAGCCTGCCAGCAGCGGTAGATGGGCTCGCACTGCATCAACATTCCTTGCCGCTCGGAGTAGGGGGTGTCGTCAACGCGGCGATGCTTGTCGAGGGTGTAATCCCTGATGTTATGGCACTCCGCCTCGAAAAGCCCCTTTGCCCTAGACCTGCCCATTATGCTCTGGGAGAGGTAGCTCTCCAGCATATCCGGGAAAAGTGTTGCAATGTCAAATCTCATAGCACACCTCAGTCAAACAACCCCGGCAGGGGAGTTATCTTCATTACCTGTCCCTCTATATCCGTTTCCTTGACCACATCGGGGATGGCGGGGATATAGTACATCTTGCCCTCCGGGGACTTGATGTGGTAAACATCGTTGGCGCCGGTCTTGCTGACCTCTGTGAGCTCGCCGTATTCCTCGCCGCTTACAGCGTCGAGGACCTTCATTCCGATGAGGTCCTGCACGAAGTAGGAGCCATCTTCAAGCTCTACGTCGTCTCTGTTCATATAGAGCACTCGCCCCCGCAGCTTCTGGGCCTCCTCAACAGTATCGCAGCCGGAAAGCTTCATCACCACGATATTTTTCTGCACTCTTGCCCTCTCGACCTTGACGGGGGTGCCGCTCTTCCAGTAGAGGGTGTCGAATTCGCAGAGCAGCTCCGGGGAGTCGCACCAGGGCTGCACCTTGACCTCTCCCTTGAGCCCGAATACGGACACAATCTTGCCTATCTCGAGATATTGCTTCATAAGCCTCTCCTTTATTTTTAATTCCGAATTTGATATTATCATTCTATCATATAATGCCGAGATTTTCAAGCCCGCAAGGTGGTCGGATTGTTTTTGGTGTATATGACGAATAATCGCCCTGCAAGACGCCTATATCGGCGGTTTATTTGCTCTGGCAGAGTTTTTAGTCTGAAAAAACGGACATAAGCGCCGCGTTTACAAAAAATTTAAAAATTACAGAAAAGTAACTGTTTTACCGCGGTTTATGACAAAATCCCGTAATCAGAGGCCGAAAAACTGCGGGATTTAACAATTTGTTCACACAATAACCGGTGAAATGTGTTACAATTTGTAATAAGTTCAGTCCGGGTTTAGCGGGTTTTAACGCCCGAAAAACTTTTTTGAACATTTTTACTATAAACCCCTTGCAAATTTCAGCGTTTTTTGTTATAATGTATTCTGTAAAGACTATCTCAAAAAAACACGGTCTAAAATTTGCAAGTAGAGGGGATAAATTATGTCTAACAGATTATTTCAGAGCGTAGTTCACCAGATGAGAGATACCATCGACTGCACCATTGGTGTAATTGATGAGACCGCTACCATCATCGCTTGCTCGGAGCTTGCACAGGTCGGCACTACCAATGAGTTCGTGTCCTTTGACCTGAGTGATTCTCACGACATCTTTGTTCGTGACGGATACACCTACAAGCCCTTTGGCGCTCTTATGAAGCCGGATTATGCCGTCTTTGTTGAGGGTACCGACGAGGTGGCTGCAAAGTATGCCAGCATACTTGCCATCACCCTTTCGAGCATCAAGCAGTACTACGACGAGAAGTATGACAGAAACAACTTTATAAAAAATGTCGTGCTGGACAACGTCCTTCCCGGCGATATCCACGTAAAGGCAAGAGAGCTGCACTTCAGCTCTGATACCTCTCGCGTGGCGCTCCTTATCAGGATCATCGCTGCCAATGACGTTTCTGCGTTCGACGTAATACAAAATCTTTTCCCCGACAAGAATAAGGACTTTGTGTTTAATATCACCGAGAGCGATATTGTGCTGGTCAAGGAGGTTGCTGCAGGCGTTGAGCCCCGCGATCTTGAAAAGCTGGCAAGATCTATCTCGGATACGCTCAGCGGCGAGTTCTATACCAGAGTTAATGTCGGCATTGGTACGGTAGTTGAGGGCGTAAGAGACCTTGCAAGAAGCTTCAAGGAAGCGCAGATCGCTCTTGAGGTCGGCAAGGTATTTGATACCGATAAGGTCATCGTTTCTTACGATAACCTGGGTATCGCAAGGCTCATCTATCACCTGCCTACTACTCTCTGTGAGACCTTCTTAAAGGAAGTGTTCAAGAAGGGCTCGATAGAATCTCTCGACCACGAAACGCTGTTCACGATCCAGAAGTTCTTTGAGAACAACCTGAACGTTTCGGAGACCTCGAGAAAGCTGTTCGTTCACAGAAACACTCTGGTCTACAGACTTGAAAAGATCAAAAAGCTAACGGGTCTCGACCTTCGTGAGTTCGATCATGCAATCATCTTTAAGATCGCACTTATGGTCAAGAAATACTTGTCCGCCAATCCGGTCAAGTTCTAAGCTAAAACAAATCGGGGTCGGGCGTAAAAAGCCCGACCGATTTTTTAGCGTCACGAGTCCCGCAGCACCAAATATATAAGGCGGTGTATTTCTCTTGGTAGAATTCAAGGATGTGTCCGTCACCTATTCAAGTGGTGTCGATGCACTCAACAAGATCAATCTGACTGTCAACGACGGCGACTTTGCCTTCGTGGTAGGCCCCTCCGGAGCCGGTAAGTCTACCCTTATCAAGCTCATACTAAAGGAGATAGACGCTACCTCCGGCGAGGTGGTGGTAAACGGCTTCAACCTGCGCAAGCTGAGGCGCAGAAAGGTGCCGGCACTGCGGCGCACCATCGGAGTTGTGTTCCAGGATTTCAGGCTTATCCCTACGATGACGGTCTATGACAATGTTGCATTCGTGCTGCGCGTTATTGACGCGCCCGCGAAGTATATCCGCAGCCGCGTTCCTTATGTTATCAACCTTGTGGGACTTTCGCATAAGGCTAAATCCTACCCGACGGAGCTTTCCGGCGGCGAACAGCAGAGAGTTGCGCTGGCAAGAGCGCTGGTCAACGACCCCAAGCTCATCATCGCGGACGAGCCTACCGGTAATATCGACCCCGCGCTTTCCTACGAGATAGTGGGACTGCTCAAGGGCATTAACGAGTGCGGGACCACCATTCTTATGGTAACTCATGAGCATGACCTTGTCCGTCATTTCGGCGGACGCATAATAAATATCAACAGCGGCTCTATCGCCTTCGATGAAGTTATAGGAGGCACCAATGAGAATAAGTAGTATGAGATACCTTGTCCATCAGGGCTTTAAGGGTATCTGGAAAAACAGGATGATGAGCTTTGCAAGCTTTTGCATTATGCTCGTTTCACTTCTTATGGTTGGAGTTTCGGTGCTGCTGTGGATAAACATCGACAGAATAATCGGCGGCATTGAGGATAAGAGCGAGGTGGTCGTTCAGATAAGGGACGGCATCTCACAGGAGGATATCGACCAGCTGCAAAAGAATATCGCAGCCCTCCCCAATGTCAGCGGTGTTGAGTTCTATTCAAAGGATAAGGCCTGGGAGAATATGATGGAGGGCATGACCGATGAGGAAAGAGACCTCTTCCGCTATGCCGATGAGAACCCCCTGCCTGACACCTTCCGCCTTACGGTCATAGATATAAAGAGAATGACCGAGACCATCACTCAGATCGACACCTTTGCAAACGTTGAGTCCACCCGGTCGCCTACGGCGTTCACCGATGTGCTCATCAGTATAAGGAGAGTTATGGGAATCATCTCCGGAGCTATCGTTGTGGCTCTGATAATCGTGTGCCTCATTATCATCTCCAACACCACCAGAGCCAGCGTTTTCGCCAGACGCAAAGAGATAAATATAATGAAATACGTCGGAGCGAAGAACAGCTTTATCAGGATACCCTTCTTCATTGAGGGTATGGTAGTGGGAATACTTGCCGCGGGAGGAGCTCTGCTGCTCACCAAGTTCGCATACGAGGGCATTTACAACATCTTCAACGATGACTTCAAGCTCTGGAGCGTGCTGGGTGTAAGCAATCTTTACCCGTTTGATCAGCTCTTTGTTCGTATAGCTATCGCATATGCGGCGACTGGAGCGCTGATCGGTGCGCTGGGCACCTCGTTCAGCACAGGAAAGCATCTTAAGGTTTAAAATATTTGTGTAAAAATTTTCACCGCGGCGAGATAGAAATAATGCCGCACATCTCTATGGAGGATCTGAAATGAAAAGGACAGGTACACTTAAACGATTCATCGCCCTTGCGGCTGCTGTCGTGACGGTGTTCACCGTTACTGCGTCGGGAAATGACCCGCTGATCGCAAGAGATATCGCCAGCGCTAGCTCCACCGATGAAAAGATAGCAGAGCTGGAAAGACAGGCGGAGGAAAAGGCTAACGAGATAGAGCAGGCAAAGGAAAAGCTGGCCGAGCTTGAACAGAAGCAGGCAGAGCTGGACGAGCAGATTGCTCTGACTCAGGGCGACCTCGATGAGGAGGAGGCCAATCAGGCCGCCATCGAGGCGCAGATAGACACTGTTACTGAGACTATCACAGCTTTGGAAAGCTCGATAGTTGCCCTCAATACAAGGATAACCGAGCTCACCGAGAGCATTGCCCAGAAGGAGATAGACATCGCCGCCAAGAAGGAGGAGATCTCTCAGGGCGTCGAGGACTTCAAGCAGCGTATCAGGATAATGTATGTGGCGGGAAGCGAGAGCTATACCGATATTCTTGTGGGAGCCTCTGACTTCTACGATATGCTGATGAAGCTGGAGCTCGTTAAGAGAGTTGCCGACCACGACAGCGGACAGATAGATACTCTCATCGAGATGAAGAACCAGTTTGAGGCTGATGAGGCAGCTTTGGAGGCTGAAAAGCAGGAGCTAGAAGCTGACAAGGAAGACCTTCTCGCTCAGCAGGAAATGCACGAGGCCCAGAGGGACAAGCTTGACGACCTCTTCCTGCAGAGCAGAGCTGTTATAGAGCAGCTTGAAAAGGACAAGGAGACCTTTGCTGCCAATAAGGATAAAGCAACCGCCGAGCAGGAGGCCTTTGAAGATGATCTTCAGAAGCTCTTTGAGGAGCAGGAGCAGATCAAGAAGGATAAGGCTGCTGAGGAGGAAAGAAAGCGTCAGGAGGAAGAGGAACGCAAGCGCAAGGAAGAGGAAGAGCGCAAGCGCAAGGAGGAAGAGGAACGCAAGCGTAAAGAGGAGGAGGCCAGGAAGCAGGCTTTGCTCCAACAGCAGCAGCAATCCTACACCGCCCCCACCACCCCGACCATCACTCCTGGAAGCACCGGCAGTCTCAGCAACTCCGGCTACGGGTATACTCAGAAGTCTCAGTTCACCTGGCCCTGCCCCGGCTTCTATTACATAAGCTACGGCGTTGGCTGGAGATGGGGCGCATACCATAAGGGTATTGATATCTTCTCGCCCAGCATAAGGGGTGCGAAGATATGTGCTGCTGCCCCGGGAACCGTCATCAGAGTCGTGAACGGCTGTCCCCACGACTACGGCAAGAACTACAGCTGCGGCTGCGGCGGAGGCTACGGCAACTATTGCATCGTAGACCACGGCGACGGATGGTGGACGCTCTACGGTCACTCAGAGGGCATCACCGCTTATGTGGGACAGGTAGTCAACACCGGTGATGTGCTGGGTACTGTAGGCTCTACAGGCTACTCCACAGGACCTCACCTGCACTTTGAGATAAGACTTAACGGTGTGGCGCTTAACCCGTCAGATTATGTATAATTAAAAACCGACCCTGTGCATCAGTTGGTGCGCAGGGTCGTAAAGGGTTTTACGGATAGCTTATTAATTCGGAATTTTACAAGGGGGCGGTGATGTGAAAAGTGAATAAGATAAAACGCATTGCCGCCATAGCTGCGGCCTTTGCTCTGAGCGTCGGGGTCTTCTCTGGCTTTGCTGAGGAGGAGGAAATACCCTCTGAGCCTGCGGAGTCCCAGGCTGAAAGCGGGGAGGATACCCCTCCCTCCACTCTGGACGAGGCGGTAAAGGAGCTTGAGGAGCAGGAGGAGAGCGGAGAGCCCTCTGAAAATGGGGAGGGTGATGACCCGGAGAGTGAGCCCGGCGATGAGAACGACCCAGAAGCTGAGCCTGGTGATGAGGAGCCTGAGGATACTCCCGATGAGGAAGATGAGGACCCTTACAAGGACGACAACACCTCCGGCGCCTTTGATGTAACCCCCTATGCTTACAGGCTAAGACAGATAAGCGAAGAGCAGGAGAAGATAGCCGAGCAGCTGGGAGACCTGGAGGATAAGCTCGAGCTGAATGACGAAAACAGGGCGCTCTACATTGATTATCTCACAAAGATACAGGCAAAGATAATGCTGCTCAATCAGTACACTGCCAGACTGGAGATAAGCATCAACGACAATCAGCGGCTCATTGAAAAAAAGCAGAAGGAGATAGACCACAGCATCGACACCTTCAAGAAGCGTCTGCGGGCTCTGTACCTTGCAGGCGGGGACGACGGCTACATCAGTGTGGTACTGACCTCCAACGACTTCTTCGATGTGCTTATGCGTATGGAGCTGGTAAAGCGCATTGCGGAGTATGACGATACTATCATAGATGAGCTGGCAAAGTCCAGGCAGGAGCTGCTG
Organism: Ruminococcus sp.; assembly: GCA_017471405.1. Classification (GTDB taxonomy): domain Bacteria; phylum Bacillota; class Clostridia; order Oscillospirales; family Ruminococcaceae; genus FB2012. The sequence continues at coordinate 21,700 of JAFUTK010000043.1, read as the reverse complement.
GAAATAAAATCGTCGCTGGCCGAAAAGCAGAAGGAATATGACACCCAGCTTAAGGCGCTTGATGATAACAAGGCGCAGTATGACAGGCTTCTGGCAAGAAATGCCGAAGTGTGCAAGCAGCTGGACGAGGAAGCCCAAGCGCTTAAGGAGCAGAACGATAGCTATATTGCAGAGAGGCGCGCCTTTGAATCTGACCTTTCGGGACTGCTCAAGTCCGATTACGGCGATTCGGCAAACGACACCGCAAGGATAGCTGCGGAGGCTCAAGCAGCGGCGGCACTGGAAAGGCTCCGTTCCTACATCGAAACCAAAGAGCAGAACGGCGAGCCTCTCCTCGACAACGAGTGCAGATATGTGTTCAGATGGCCTGTGCCGGGGAATTACTACATCTCCTACGGTGTAGGGGCAAGATGGGGCAGCTACCATCAGGGAATAGATATCGTCGGCAGCAAGCACGATGATATAAGAGCCTCCGAGAGCGGAACTGTGGTAAAAATAAACACCTCCTGCCCTCACGACTACGGCAAGGAGGAATCCTGCGGCTGCGGAGGCGGCTACGGCAATTATATCATCATCGACCACGGAAACGGTTTTCTGACCCTTTACGGACATCTTTCGCAGGTGGACGTTAAGGAGGGCGACCGCGTCAAGCAGGGAGACCATATCGGACAAATGGGCTCAACAGGCTTCTCAACAGGAGACCATCTGCATTTTGAGATACGATACAACGGTATGTACGTCAACCCGACAGCATTCGTTGCGATAGACAGCTGATTGGAGTGAAAGATATGAACAACAGAAAAATTATCATTGCCGCTATGGCGATTATGATGATACTGGGCGCAGGCTGCTCGGTGAACAATAACGAGAGCTCTTCGGATAAGACAGTGCCGCAGCAGGAACAGAGCTCAGATACAAGTACCCCTCAGGACGGCGAGAGCACCAATGACCCCGCCTCATCGGAAGAGGACAGCTCCCCGGATGAGGCTCCAGATAATTCGGCCTCGGTAACCCTGAACGGCAGCTCTGCCGAGATATCCGAGGGTGCGCAGGGCATATCCGTCAGCGGCAGCGTTGTGACTATTACAGCGGCGGGAGATTACACCTTTACCGGCACTCTCGACGACGGACAGATACTTGTAAACGCCCCCAAGACCGACAAGGTGGATATCTACCTTGAAAATGTCACGATAAGCAATTCCACCACCGCTCCCATAAGAGTTGAGTCAGCGGACGGAGTTACGCTGCATCTGGTGGAGGGCTCGGTGAACAGGTTCACCGACTCGGCCTCAAACAACGTCTCTGCCTGCATTTCCGCCAAGGACGACTTGACCATCAAGGGCAAGGGCACTTTGCAGGTAGTCGGCAACGGCAAGCACGCCATCAAGTCCAGCAACGACGTGAAGATAAAGAACGGCGTTTATGAGATAGCCTCCGTTGCGGCGGGTATTTACGGCGAGGACAGCGTTCAGCTTACCGGTGGCACCATCACCATCACCACCTGCAAGGACGGCATCAAGTCGGTCAACGATACCGACACCACGAGAGGCGAGGTCACCTGCGAGGACGCAGTGGTGGATATTCAGAACGCCTCCGGCAACGGCATTGAGGCCAGCAAGGAGGTCGCCATTCTCAGCGGCAGCATCAAGATACACTCGGTAAAGCAGGCTATCAACTGTGACATTCAGACCGTCGCAGAGGGCGCTGTAACGGTTTACTGATAATAATTTACCCCCGTCTTTCGACGGGGGTTTTTCGCCGTATGGGGGTCAGCTCAGTCCGAAGGAAACGGACAGAGCGGAGTTCACCGCAGTCATGGCGGCGGTGTCCAGCTCGCCCATTCTCTCGCGCAGACGGCGCTTGTCTAATGTACGGATCTGCTCGAGCAGAACGATGGAATCCCGTGAGAGCCCGCAGCTGCTGCCGGTCACTCTGATATGTGTCGGCATACGCGACTTCTCGAGACGGCTGGTTATCGCCGCGGCGATAACGGTGGGGGAATACTTGTTGCCCACGTCGTTCTGGATTATCAGCACAGGCCTCAGCCCGCCCTGCTCCGACCCGACTACCGGGCTTAAGTCGGCGTAATATATCTCGCCTCTGTGTACTGTCAATTTGAACACTCCATTCTTTTTGATTTGTTTTTATTATGCGCAGGGAGTGAACGGGATAATCATATCAAAGGAAAATTTTTCGCGGAGCGATTTCTCCGCTGGTATATTCTATGCCCCGGCGCCTTGCTGTGTCAGTGCACAAAAATAATGGGGCGTTTAAGTGCAAAGTGACGAAATTCTCAAACTAAGCGTTATATTTTCGACGCAGGCGCGTCCCATATACAGAAGGAGAGGAGGGGAGACTGTGAGCACAGCCGTTACACCGGAACTTATAAAAAATGCCGCCGCCGGCGACCGCGCCGCCTTTGAGCAGCTCTACGGAGAATACAGGGACGAGATAGCTGCCTTTGTCACCAAGTGCTGCGGCAGCGCAATATACTCCGAGGACATCACCCATGAGACCTTCCTTAAGGCTATGGAAAGACTGCCGGAGCTGCGGGATATGGGCGCCTTCAAGGGCTGGCTCTACAGCATAGCCTACCGTTTGTGTCTCGACAGCTTTACAGATGAGAGCAGGAGGCGGGATATTTCCTCCGCAGATGAGCTGGAGGCGCTTTGCGAGCAGGCGCAGCTGAATGAGCCCCTAGACCTCCCGCAGGAGACCGCCGAAAGCGCCGAGACCATAGAGCAGGTGCGCCGTCAGATAGACCGTCTCCGTCCCGACTGCCGCCGAGCGGTAATACTCTATTACTACGACGACCTGCCGCTGGAAGAGGTGGCGCAGCGGCTGGGTGTAACCGAGCCTGCCGCCAGGCAAAAGCTCTACCGCGCCAGAAAGAGCATTAAGCGGGGGCTGGAAAAGCTCGCTGCCGGAGGGGCGGTGCTCTGCGCCTTCCCGCTGGGGAACATCGTCAAGAGCTCCTTTGAGGCGGGGCAGGCCGCCGCCATAGCCAAGGGCGGAGCGATGGTAAAGAGCCATATCCTGCTAAAGGTGCTGGGCGCTGCGGCGGCGGGAGCAGCTGCCGGAGCCGTCCCCTATGCCATAAGCCGGATCTCTGATGACGGTCTGGGCGACTACCAACCTATCACGGGCAGCGACACCGTCCGGCGGCTGTTTTCAAAGGGCGGGTTCTTTTTTGATATACCGGGATTTCTTTTGACGCTTATGGCGGCGGCGCCCTTTATCATCGGAATTATCCACGTCATAAGAGGATACCGCCGCAGCAGGCGGGAAGGCAAAAAGACCGGCGGCCTGCTGTTTCTGCCGCTGTTCGCGGGGGCATTGCTGACGGTCGTTCTGGGAATCCAGTTCAGAGAGGAGATCAAAGTCTTTTTAATTGAGCTTGATCCTACAAACAAGTATTACTCCCTCACCTACGGCACATCGGAGAGATACACCCGTGAGGATATAGACGCGGCAGCGGAGGCTGTCTGTGAGAAGCTGAGGAGTATGGAAAGCTGTTATCTGACTGCCCTTGAATACGCCGGCGACGGGCGCGTTAAGTCGGAGGAGAGGTACTTCACCGCGCGGATCCGCAAAGAAAATGGCTTCAGCCAAAATGCGGAGCTGATGGTATTTGAAAGCAGCTTCCGGACACCGGAGTTCTTCGGAGTTAATAACAGCAGCTGGAGTGAGAGGATATGCGACTGGAGCTGGACCCTTGCCCGGGAGCCGGGCGGGGAGTGGGAGGTCGTCAATTACGGCTACGGCTGATAGCCGTGCTTTTCCTATGAAAAAAGGCCAAAACCCTTGACATTTCATACAAGCTATGGTATAATAGTACAGAAGATTGTACTATTGATAGTACAAGACATATCCGTTTTAAGGAGAATAGCTATGAGATGTCCGTTTTGCAACTTTGAGGATACAAAGGTCATAGATTCCCGCCCCAGCGAGGGAAAGAAGCGCCGCAGGCGCGAGTGCACCAACTGCGGCAAGCGCTTCACTACATATGAGGTGGTTGAAAAACCGCTGCTGATGGTCTACAAGAAGGACGGCAGCTTCGAGCCCTTCGATAAGAACAAGCTGTTCAAGGGCTTGCAGACCGCTATCAAGAAGCGCCCTGTAAGCGTGGAGCAGGTCAACGAGCTGGTGGACGATATCGAGAACACCTACGCCAATGCAATGCAGACCGAGACCACTACCAGCGAGATAGGCGACAAGGTGCTGGCAGGGCTTAAGAAGCTGGACTCGGTGGCTTATGTGCGCTTTGCTTCTGTATACAAGGAGTTTGACGACGTTGATGCGTTCATACAGATAATCTCCGAGCTCTCTGACGAAAAGAAGTAAGAGGGCGGGGAAGTGAGCCTGTTTAAGAAACCCCGGACGGCGGCGGTGCCCAAGGGCTGTGAGGGTCTGGAGGTAAGGATAGAATCCAGCACCTGCACCGGGGAGAAGGTAATCGGGTTTTACGAGCCGGTGAGCAAAAAGCTGCTCTATTCGGAGCTTGTGCGCAGCGATGAGGACATAAAGGCTTTTTGCGAGAGATACGGCGTAATGCTGAAATAACAGAGACACCCTGAGGGGTGTCTTTTTTATTATAGAATGTACAGCGTGGGGATAATGAATGCGGAGCGTATAGTGCGGATATATTTAGCTTGGAATAAAATCAGGAGGGCGGAGGGTTTGCGGCGGGGGCAAGCCCCCGCCCTACGGTAGAATTTTAAAATCGCAAGAAAACAGGCGAAAAAGTTTAAAAATCAATGAAAACTATATTATAAATGCTCAAAACTCCTGAAAATTAGCAAAATAATCATTAGACTAGACTTGCGGTTCAAATGAACCTGTGATATAATCATAGTATCGCAAGGGGCAATAAATATACAGCTCCTGCGCAAAAATAAAAAAGAGACCCGGGCTGGGGTAATTAATTGCCCGGATCACAGGGGAGACAATGCGGCGGATAGCCGCGAAGTACGGCGGCGGGCGCATACATATCACCTCCACAGTCCCTGCGCCCGCCTAAACCGCGCTTTCACGGAGATCCACATCATCCGGCGGGCAGCCGCCGTAAGGAGGTAATGGATATGATGCTAGACAAGCTCCCCGGGACCGCACTGGACTTCGACGAGAGAGGTGCTTCAAATGCCTTCTCCGTTATCGCTCCGATACTGGACGCCACCGGCGGACTGACCCTCTCACAGCTGGCAACACTCACAGGGCTGGAGGGCTCCACCATACAGAACTGGATCAAGCGCGGGTGGGTAGTTCCCACAGTCGGGAAGAAGTACGGCGAGCGGCAGGTGGTGAGGATAATGCTCATCAATATCCTCCGCGGGACCCTCCGGCTGGAGGATATCGCCAGACTGATGGAGTACATCAACGGCGAGGTCGATAACTTAAACGACGACATAATGCACGATACAGAGCTCTATAATCTGATGTGCCAGCTGCTGACGGAAATGACCAGGGGCAACTACCACAGCAGAGAGGAAATCGAGGAGGAGATAGAAAAACGCCTCGACAAGAGCTTTGAGGGTGAGAACAGAAGAAGGCTCAAGCGGGTGCTTCTAATAATGATACTCGGCTACCGCGCCTCCTACTACCGCAGAATGGCGGAGTCGGAATACGCCGAGCTAGAGTATGAATAAAGCGGGGTGAGCTTTATGTCAGTTGGGGAGATAGTATTGGCAGTGCTGCTGTTCATTGCAGCCGCAGTGCTGACAGCCTTAGCTGTCAGACAGCTAAAATGCAAGGGGTACTGCTTCAACAACGCTTACATCTGGGCGGACAAAAAGCAGCGGGAGACCGGAGACTTCACTCCCTACTATAAGCAGTCGGGAATAATATTCCTGATGATAGCAGGGCTGGATGTGCTCAACGGACTGTATGTGCTGCTAAAGACCGGTTGGCTCCTTGTGGGAGCCGCGGCGTTGATGGCTCTGACGGTGTGTTACGCCGTCAGCTCATCGGTAAAGATCGAGAAAGCAAAAAAAGAATAAAGAATAACAGTTTGGATCAGGGAGAAACAACAGAACGATGGCAGAGACAATAAAAATGAGAAAAGATATTCCCTGTGATATCCGAATGCTTGCGGATACGCTCAAGGATGTGCTCTGGTCGGAATTGATCTGTGAGGAGCCGGTACAAAACGGCAGTGTGCTGCTGCTCTGCTTTGAGCAGTACTATTTCAGAGCGAGCAACTATGTATCCCTGTCTGTTCTGCTTTCAGATGAAGCAGGTCAGGCAAGAGCCGTGATAGTCGGCTCGGGCGGCGGAGACGGGTTGCTGAATATATCCTGGGGAGCAAACAGGGCTATCGCCAAAAAGGCACAGAGAGTGCTTGAAGAAAACGGGTTTTACAGAGAATAGCCTGCCTTGTGCAGAACAAAACAGAGGAGACAGATATGTTTGACAGAAAGAGATTTGAGAAGGTGTATTCGCAGGGGACACTCAACTGCACCGAGATCTGGGTGGATAAGAAGACCGGCGTGAATTACATCTACCACGCAGCCGGCTACACCGGAGGGCTTACAGTCCTCGTGGATAAGGACGGCAAGCCGGTCATCACTCCTCCGGAGGAGATGTACGACTGATGAAAAGGAGGCGAGGGATATGTCATTCATTGAAGAAATGCTGACGCTGATAGGCTCGGAAACGCTTGAAAGTAAAAGGGTCGCCAGGTGGGTAAAGTACCTTCTGCTGGGAGTGGCAGGAATATTCCTCGCGGTGATATTTGCAGGAGCACTGACAGCCGCTGCAGCAAGGGGAGATATCCTGGCGCTTATAGCCGGAGCCCTGGCAGCGGCAGCAACAGCGATGATCTACAGGCTGGCATTTAAAAAGATCAAAGCCGGTAAATAACAAGGCTTAAGCGCAGCGCGGCTTAAAAAAAGGAGGCGGGGGATATGACACTGTTCAGAAAGATACTGGCGCGGATAAGCTCTGCAATAGAGGGGAGTAAAAATGCTCCGCTGTGGGTAAGATACCTCAGGCTGACGGTGATTGGGATATTTCTTGCGGTGCTTTTTTCAGTGGGTGTTATAGCCGCCGCAGAATGGGGAGGCAGCCTCGGATTTTTAGCTGCGGCTCTGGCACTGGTCGCCATAGAAATGGTTTTAGTCCGCGCAATAAGGAAAGTCAGAAAAGGAGAATAAGCTATGACTGAGAGAAACGGATTTGTAGATATCAATAAGAACAAGGGCGGCAGCGGAAACGTCAAGGGCGGACTTATCGCCGCGATAATAGCTATCGTGGTGGTGCTGATAATCGTCTTTGCATCGGCAACAGCCATCGTTCCCGCAGGCTCAACGGGTGTTGTGGTGACCTTCGGCAAGGTCTCCGAGAGCACCTATTCCGAGGGCTTCCACTTGAAGATACCCTTCGCACAGACAGTTGAGATAGTATCCAATAAGATTCAGGTATATGAGACCGACGCCAGTGCGGTCTCCAAGGACCTACAGACTGTAAACTCCAAGATCGCGGTAAACTTCCGCGTGCGTAGTGACGCTTCGGCTTCCATCTATAAGAACATCGGGCCCGATTACCAGCAGGTAATTCTGATGCCCGCAGTTCAGGAGTCCATGAAGGCTGTCAGCGCCCAGTACACCGCCGAGGAGCTCATCACCAAGAGAAATCAGGTAGGTCAGGAGATAAAGGAGCAGCTGGAGGCTAAGGTTTCAGATTACGGCATCCAGATAGAGAAGTTCAACATCGTGAACTTTGACTTCTCGGCAGAGTTCAACAGCGCTATCGAGCAGAAGCAGGTAGCGGAGCAGAACCTCTTGAAGACCGAGACCGAGCAGAAGGAGCAGCTGGTCATCGCTGACGCAGACGCTCAGAAGAAGGTAAAGGCAGCCACCGCAGAGGCCGACGCTATCAAGCTCAAGGCTGACGCTCAGGCAGAGGCCAACAAGGTCATCGCTGAGTCACTGTCCGATACCCTGCTCAAGTATCAGATGCTTGAAAAGTGGGACGGCTCTGTTCCCAAGGTCACCGGCTCTGCAAACCCTCTGATGACCTTTGACATCGACAGCCTCGATGAGTAAAACCTAACAAACACCGCACACTGTGCCTATATACGCCCGGAGTTTTATCTCCGGGCATTTTTTTGTCCAGGCGGGGCATACTATCAGGAGCAGTTTTTCTTACAAAACACTTGCAAGGGAGGACGTTTTAGTGTATAATAAAAGTCGGAGGGCTGACCTCCCGCTGCTGCTGCTCACGGCTGCTGCCTGCGGCATAGGGCTGACGCTGGCGGCATCTCTGGGGTATATCGGCGCCGCACAGGACATCACCTCCGGAGAGACGGGAGGACTGTTTGCAACACAGGCAGCCGCCCTGCTCATAGGAGCGGTGCTGTGCGTGAGCGTGATGCTCATAGGAAGTAAGCGGCTGGCAAGATACGGCGCTCATATCCTCACAGCGGGAATGGCTTTCACCGCCCTGACCTTTACCCCTCTGGGAGTATCACCCGAGGGCTCTGACGACAGAGCGTGGCTCTCGCTGGGGGGAGTGACCCTTCAGCCCTCGGAGCTGTTGAAGCTCTGCTTTATCGTCAGCTTTGCGGCTCATCTGGACACTGTTAAGGACAGGCTGAGCAGACCTCGGGAGCTGGCGCTCCTGCTGCTCCACGCCGCCGCCCCGACAGCACTTGTCTGGGCACAGGGAGACCAGGGCACCGCGCTGGTGTTTATCCTCATAGCGGCAGGGATGCTCTTCGCGGCAGGGCTTAACGCCGGGTACTTCGCTGCGGCGGTGTTAGCACTTCCACTTGCGGGGTGGGTGCTTTGGAGCCGCCTGCTGGGGGAGCATCAAAAGGATAGGATAAAAGTTCTGTTATACCCCTCCGCTGACCCGCTGGGTACAGGCTTTCAGCAGCTCCAGGCGGGACGGGCCCTCGCTCAGGGAGGACTATGGGGCAGCGGGCTTTTCTCCCGGGAGCGGGATCTTGTCTATGTTTCGCAGGCGGAGAACGACTTCATATTCTCCTATGCCGGACAGGTGGGAGGATTGGTGCTCTGCGGGGCGATAATTGTCATACTGTTTGCGGCGGTGTTAAGAATGACCGCCCTAGCCGGGAGAAGCACCGGCGCCGGCAGACTGATGATCGCAGGAGCGGCGATGATGCTCTTTTCCCATACCTTTCTTAACCTTGCAATGGTGTTGGGGTTTATGCCGGTCATAGGCATACCGCTGCCGTTTATCTCGGCGGGAGGCACCGCGATGATAGCAATGCTGGGAGCGGTGGGGCTGGCCTGTAGTTAATTCGGAATTCGGAATTTGATAAGCTTGCCGGTTTCAGTTTTATCAAAGAAAAAAATCCATAAAAATATATACGGAGGAATCACTATGTCTATCCACACACTTGACCAGATCTATTCAAACGACGCACTCGCTATGCAGAGAGAGCGTTATGACAGCGCAGTTAAGCGCTTTGCTGATATGTACGGAGGTGCTCCGGAGAGAGTGTTCTCCGCCCCCGGCAGAACAGAGGTGGGCGGCAACCATACCGACCATAACTACGGCAGAGTAATGGCGGCAGGCGTCTCGCTGGACGTTATCGCTATGGTGACAGCCACCGATGACGGCGTTATCAGCATCAAGTCCGAGGGCTTCCCCCTCGACACCGTAGATACCGCCGGCCTGACCGTACATACAGACGAGGAGGGCACCTCCGCCTCGCTTATCAGAGGAGTTGCCGCAGGCTTTGCAAAGAACGGCCATAAGATAGGCGGCTTCAAGGCTTATACTACCTCAAACGTGCTGAAAGGCTCCGGGCTTTCTTCCTCCGCGGCCTTTGAGGTGCTGGTGGGGAATATCTTAAACGGCCTCTACAACGAGCATTCCGTTTCCGACGTGGAGATAGCTCAGATCTCCCAGTATGCTGAGAATGTATACTTCGGCAAGCCCTCAGGACTGATGGACCAGATGGCTTCATCTGTTGGCGGCTTTATCACCATCGACTTTGCCGACCCCTCAAAGCCCGTCATTGAGGCTATTGATTTCGACCTTGCGAAGTATGGACACAGCCTTTGCATTGTGGACACCAAGGGCTCCCATGCCGACCTCACCCCCGAGTATGCCGCTATCCCCAAGGAAATGAAGGAGGTGGCAGGCTTCTTCGGCAAGGAGGTGCTGAGGGGCGTTGCCAAGGAGGATATCCTTGCAAACCTCGCAGAGCTAAAAGCCAAGTTCGGCGACAGAGCCGTCCTCCGAGCCCTGCACTTCGTTGACGACAACGAAAGAGTTCTCCGAGAGGCAGACGCCCTCCGCAAGGGGGATATTGACAGCTTTTTAAAGGAGGTAAGAGCCTCCGGAAGGTCGTCCTATATGTTCTTGCAGAACGTGTTCGCAGTTAGTGACCCCTCGCAGCAGGGTCTTTCCACTGCCCTCTATCTCGCTGAGAACGTTCTCGGTGAAAGGGGAGCCTTCAGAGTACACGGCGGCGGCTTTGCAGGCACTATACAGGCCTTCGTCCCCGACGACCTGCTTGACAAGTTCAGGAGTACTATGGAGGCCGCCTTCGGTGAGGGCAGCTGCTACGTCCTCTCCATAAGACCCTTTGGCGGCACAGAGGTTAAGCTGTGAAGCTCAATCAGAAGCTGGCTCTGGCAAAGAAGCAGCTGGAGCAGATGAACAAGCGAGGGGTAAAGGTGAAAATAGCCTCCTGCGGGAAGGTGCTGATAAACGGTCTGCCGTTCTCCTTCTCCGCCGCCAGCGCGGGGGACGCATCGAATAAGGGAATAGTCATATCCTTTTCGGGAGAGCCGGTGGAAAAGGGTCTGCTCACCTTCGGCGCTGTTGAGATGCACTACTTCCGGGGCGGCAAGGCAAGACAGGAGACCAAGAAGCTGGTCAAGGTCATCAAGAAGGACGGCAAGCCGATTTATCAGGCAAGGTTTACCGATGCAGTGCTGGAGGAGTTCGCTCCTGACGGCAAGAAGGCTGACGAGAATATGTTCCTGACGGACATTGCCTCACACTATACATTCCGGACTACCCCGCAGTATACCGGGGAGGAGGACGCAGAGGTAATGATAACCGTCTACCCGCTGGAGGACCCGCTTGGGGGACTGGCGGTGGAATGGAAGCCCTGCACCACCGATGAGAATTGGTTTACCAGTCACCCGGAGGCATTAAAGACCAAGCCTAAGCGCAGATTCGGGAAATAACGGCACAAAGCGCGACGCAAAAAAAGGAGCAACATCTATGCGAATGAGAAGAAAAAAGCACCTCGAGGAGCGCCTCGCGGACTGCGGAGATATGATAATCTATATGGACAGGGAGGACCGCAACTACCAGATCAAGGATACCGAGAATATCCTCGATGCTGCTGAGCTGTTTGGTAATGATAACCCTGTGGAGCTGGAAATAGGCTGCGGCAAGGGGCAGTTCATCTGCGAGCTGGCTCAGCGCCGCCCGGATATCAATTTTCTTGCCGTAGAAAAGGCCAGCAATGTCATCGTGGATGCAGCCGAGAAGGCCATAGCGCTGGGGATAAAGAACGTCAGGTTTCTGAGGGGCGGAGCGGAGTATCTGGAAAGCTACATACCCGCCCACAGCATCGGGAGGATATACCTTAATTTCAGCTGTCCCTTCCCAAAGAAATCCTATGCCTCTCACAGGCTGACGCATCACCGCTTCCTTGATATTTACAAGATGCTGCTGAAACCCGGCGCCGAGATACATCAAAAGACCGATAACAGGGGCTTTTTCGAGTTCTCACTGGAGGAGTTCTCGCAGTACGGCTGGACGATGAAGAACATCTCCCTCGACCTCCACGCCTCCGATTTTGAGGATAACATCGTCACCGAGTATGAGCAGAGATTTTCCGAGCAGGGCTTCCCCATCTACCGACTGGAGGCGTATCTCAAATGAGCGATGAGCGCAATGTCGTGCCGGAGGAAGCAAAACCCCGCAGACGTTTCCTGCGACCGAAAAATATAGCCATTCTCGTCTTTGTGCTGGCGTTTGCTATTGGTCTTGTCATCGAGATATGGAAGCACTCCGACAGACGGCTGGAATCAATGCTAAAGGACAACCGCCAGAGCTTTGAGGCCTGCGCCGAGTTCTTCGGTACCCTTTCACAAAATGAAATTGACCGCCGGGGAGCGATCCTCGAGGACGAGGGCAAGGATATCACCGAGAAGGAAAAGGACAGCAAGAACAAGATGAGCGGCTATGCCGCTGTTGAGACCCTTGCCGACATCTTTGAGGACGACCCCATCTCTGGGGATATCAAAAAGCTGGGCGATGCAGGTGTCCAAAAAATTACCCTCTACGACGGAGAGATAAGGTTTTACACCGACATAAATTCCGGCCTTTGCTACATCTCACAGCAGACCCAGCAAAGTCCCGGGTTTTACTATCCCGCCGGCTACCTTGACGACAACCGCATCGACGGCGACTGGTACCGTTTCGGGGCGGACGTCAAAAAGAAGAAATAAGAAAGAGCTGTACATCAGCCATAACAAAGGAATATCCCACCCCGGATAGGAGTGGGATATTCCTTTGTATATTTTGCCGAGCCGCCTGACGGCGGCTCGGCAAAATGCCGGGAAGACTGCAAGGCGGCCTCTGATTTTTACTGTAATGCATAGACCTCTGCGGTCTTTATCACCGGCTCGCCTCTGGCGGCGGTGATGATGATGCTTATGTGCTTCGCCTTGATGCCATTCAGCTTGACTATCCTCTTGTAGCCAATGACGGTTCCCTCATATATCTGCTCGCCGTCAGCAAGCACCTTGAAGCTCTCCACCCGCTGACCCTTGGTGATGTCCTCCTGCAAAACAAGATATCCGCAGGGGAATGAGCTGTCAACGGTGATTTCAAGTCTCTCGGGAGTAATAGTTGCCTCTCTGGTGATGCTCCGGGTGTAAACGCCCCTGATGAGTTCTCCCAGATCCCGGAGCACCGCTACATCGTTCTGATGAAACAGCCCCTCTCTGTTGGGAGGGATATTCAGCAGGAAGGTGGCGTTGCCGCCGACGGATTTGAGGTAGATGTCAAAAAGCTCCAGCGCCGGGCGAACTCTGCCGTCCTCGCTTTCATGATAGAACCACCCCGGCCGGATAGAGGTGTTCACCTCCGCCGGGTACCAGATAAGCTCCCGCTCGTCCTTGAGCTTTTCGCGGCTGCCAAGGTCAAGCTCCTGCGCCGAGAGTTTTCTTTGGCGGAATTCTCCGCTGTCCGACTGCTGGCTTTTGGAGGCCACCTTTTCGGTGTCCCTCATAGCCTTTGGCAGAACGCTCCATTCGGAGGGACGGGTCTGCCCCGCCTCGTTGCCGCACCAGCGGATATCCGGCCCGCAGACGTTTATGCAGGCCCCCGGCTGCAGCTCCCTTATCACAGAATAGTAGCGCTCCCAGTCGTAGTACTGCTTTTTGCCGTTTGCTCCCTCGCCGCAGGCGCCGTCGAACCACACGCAGAAGATATCTCCGTAGCCGGTCAGCAGCTCCGTCAGCTGGGAGACAAAGTAATCGTCATACTCCCTGCCGGCGCCGTAGGTAGGCTCGTGCCTGTCCCAAGGGGAGAGGTATACTCCGAATTTCAGCCCGTACTTCCGGCAAGCGTCGCTGACCTCTCTGACAACGTCCCCCTTGCCGCTCTTGTAGGGGCTTGCCGCCACCGAGTGAGAGGTGTACTTACTTGGCCAGAGGCAGAAGCCGTCGTGATGCTTGCAGGTGAGTATCAGTCCCTTCATTCCGGCAGAGGCTATTGCCTCGCACCACTGCTCCGGGTCGAGGCGGGAGGGCGCAAATACCTCCGGGGATTCGCTGCCGTCGCCCCACTCTCTGTCGGTAAAGGTGTTGACGGTGAAATGCACAAAGGCATAGAACTCCGTCTCTTGGAATTTCAGCTGCCTCTCGCTGGGTACAACAGATATGAGCCTTTCGTCAAGGTCGAACATAGCGGCTCCCTCCTTTTTTATAAGTGTCATCAGGCTCTGCTTGTCCTTGCAAGAGCGCCGTTATTTTACATATCCCGCCCACAGTCCTGACTGTGAGCGGGATATCTGAAAAAGAATCTGATTTAGTAAGCCTTGCCCCAGAGCACCATATGCTTGGCGGGCTTGCCGCAGCATACGCACTTATCGGAAACGGTGTGCTGTGCGAAGGGTATGCATCTGGAACCTACGCCGGTAAGCTCCTTGACCTTGTCCTCGCAGGCCTCATCGCCGCACCACATGGCCTCAACAAAGCCGTCGCCCTTTTCTTCCAGAGCCTTGATTATCTCGTCGGTGCTGGTGCACTGATAGGTGCGCTTGGAGCGGTTCTCAAGCGCCGCCGCGAACATTCCGGCAGGGATCTCATTCTCCAGCAGGTCGGTGACCTTTGCCGCCAGAGTTTCCAGTGCATTTTCAAGAGAAACGGTCTGCTTTGCGCCGTTGCAGCGGGTCGCCACAACGCACTGGCCCGCCTCGATATCCTTGGGGCCAATCTCGATGCGGACAGGCACGCCGCGCATTTCGTACTCAGCAAACTTCCAGCCGGGAGAGTTGTCGCTGTCGTCCAGCTTGACTCTGATGCCTAGAGCCTTAAGCTTCTCATATATCTCATTAGCCTTTTCCAGCACGCCCTCCTTGAACTGTGCGATAGGCACGATAACTGCCTGAATGGGGGCTACTGCCGGAGGCAGCACAAGGCCGTTGTTGTCGCCGTGGGTCATAATGATAGCGCCGATAAGGCGGGTAGTCATTCCCCAGGAGGTCTGGTGAGGATATGCCAGCTTGTTGTCCTTGCCGGTGAACTGGATATTGAAGGCCTTGGCAAAGCCGTCTCCGAAGTAGTGGGAGGTGCCAGCCTGCAGCGCCTTGCCGTCGTGCATCATAGCCTCAATAGCGTAGGTGGAAACGGCGCCGGCGAACTTGTCACTCTCGGTCTTCTGTCCGCGCACTACCGGCATACAGAGGTTTTTCTCGCAGAAGTCAGCGTAGCAGTTAAGCATACGCTCTGTCTCCTCAATTGCCTCCTCGGCGGTGGCGTGAATGGTGTGACCCTCCTGCCAGAGGAACTCTCTCGAGCGCAGGAAGGGACGGGTGGTCTTTTCCCATCTTACTACCGATACCCACTGATTGTAGAGCTTCGGCAGGTCGCGGTAGGAGTGAACGATGTTGGCGTAGTGCTCGCAGAACAGCGTCTCGGAGGTGGGGCGCACGCAAAGACGCTCTTCCAGCTTTTCGCTGCCGCCGTGAGTTACCCAGGCCACCTCGGGAGCAAAGCCTTCGACGTGATCTTTCTCCTTGTTGAGCAGGCTTTCGGGAATGAACATAGGCATACACACATTCTCATGTCCCAGCGCCTTGAACTCACCGTCAAGTATCCTCTGGATATTCTCCCAGATAGCGTAGCCGTAGGGCCTTATTACCATACAGCCCTTGACGCTTGTGTACTCCACCAGCTCCGCCTTCTTGCAGATGTCGGTGTACCACTTTGCAAAATCCTCGTCCATAGAGGTGATAGCCTCTACCTTCTTGTCATTGTTTTTTGCCATGTTTAAAATCAACTCCGTAAATATCTTTATTGTAAATTTTGTAATTCAGGTCGTAGTCCTCATGCTGGGCGTCGTAAGCTCCCTTGACCGAGGGGGCTGTCCCAGACTCAATATCACCGTCCACCCTTTCGGGATTGGCCCATTCGGGGTGACGCTTTGTTATGAGTTTCGCCAGCTTCGGGGTGACTATACAGGCAAGGGCAATGACCGCCATAATGGCCGCACTTCCGATGACCAGCTTTATAAGCAGAGAAACAAGCTCGCTGTTCAATCTCACCCCTCCTGTCTGCACATAAACATACATATTTAATTTATCACAAAAAGCAGGCTTTGTCAAGCGTTTCGCAGGGGTTTAGTGCTGAATACAGCAGGAGCCGGGAGCCGCTGACGCGGCTCCCGGCAGAAGTGAAAAATGATTATCCCCCCGCCGTTGGCGGGGGGATAATCATTTTTCACCGAATTACCACTAGCCCGATAACTTCATGACCTGCCTCCCGACTGCACAATATTTGTATTGACTTGACTCCAAAAATAGGGTATAATTATAAAGGATATCAATACGAAAGGTCGTATCATATATGAGAAAAACAAAGATAGTATGTACCATAGGCCCCTCCACCGACGACGAGGCCGTATTGCGTGACCTGATGCTCTCGGGAATGGACGTTGCAAGGTTCAATTTCTCCCATTCCGAGCATTCCGTCCATCAGCAGCGCTTTGAGGCGGTAAGGAGGCTCAGCAAGGAGCTGGGGCTGAACGTCGCCTGTCTGCTGGACACCAAGGGCCCGGAGATAAGGCTTGGCAATTTTAAGGACCACGAGCCGGTGTTCATCGAGGACGGCAGTGAGTTCACTCTCACCACCCGCGAAGTTGAGGGCACACAGGAGATAGCTCACATTACCTTTGAGCACCTTCCCAAGGACGTCTCACTGGGCTCCCGCATACTTATCAATGACGGAGTTATCGAGTTGGTTGTAAAGTCTCTTACCGATACTGATATCAGATGCGAGGTAGTCCACGGTGGAAAGCTCTCCGACCATAAGGGAATTAACGTCCCCGGAGTAAAGCTTTCTATGCCATACATTTCCGACGCGGATATGGACGACCTTGCCTTCGGCGCAAAGATGGGCTTTGACTTTATCGCTGCGTCCTTCGTGCGCACTGGCGCGGACGTCATCTACCTGCGCAAGTTCACCCAGAGCCTTGGCTGGAACAATCCCCGCATTATCGCCAAGATAGAGAACGCCGAGGGCGTTGAGAACATCGACGAGATACTCGCCGCCGCCGACGGCATTATGGTAGCAAGAGGCGATATGGGCGTTGAGATACCCTTCGAGCAGATACCCGCTATCCAGAAGGAGCTTATACATAAGGCCTACAACGCCGGTAAGCAGGTCATCACCGCTACCCAGATGCTGGAGTCGATGATAACCAACCCCCGCCCCACCAGAGCGGAGATAACCGACGTGGCCAACGCTATCTATGACGGCACCTCGGCAATAATGCTCTCCGGCGAGACCGCCGCGGGCAAGTACCCCATTGAGGCGGTGAGGACCATGGCGCTCATTGCCGAGACTACCGAAAAGGACATCGACTATATCAAGCGATTCAGAATGAGGGACGACGCCAAGAGCGAGTCTGTAACCGAGGCTATCTCTCACGCCACAGTCACCACCGCTCATGACTTGGGCGCCGCCGCTGTAATGACAGTCACCAAGAGCGGAGCCACTGCAAGACAGCTTTCAAAGTTCCGTCCCGACTGCCCGATAATCGGCCTTACTACCGATGAAACCGTCTGCCGGCATATGAATATGTCATGGGGAGTGCGTCCCGGCATACTGGACGAAAAGACCAATACCGATGAGCTTATTGAGCACGCCATCGAGGTCTCCAAAAAGCTGGGATATGTCAAGGAGGGCGACTTGGTGGTAGTTACCGCAGGAGTGCCTCTAGGCAGGAGCGGAACCACCAATCTTATAAAGGTTGAGACAGTAAAATAAAAATCTTATACATATATAATAGGGGGAGTAAAAAATGAAATGTCAGTTTTGTGGAAGAGAGAACGAGGACGGCAAGACCTTCTGCGAGTGCGGCAGGCCACTGACCTATGGCACAGATGCGGCTGTGGCAGGGCAGTCCTTTGAGGATCAGCTCAAGAGCCAGACGCTGGATTCCGTCAAGGTGAAAAAAAGCGTGTCCTTTACACAGCTGCTGCCGGTGATAGTTATAGTGCTGGCAGCCATTGCAGCCGGAGTTTTCTTCCTGATGGGGTACATCACAGAAAAGAACATCTTAAAGCCCGAGACCTGGGAAACAGTGAAGAAGGGCAACTATTCCATCTCGCTGCCGAAGGCTATGAAGGAGGCCGAGCTGCTGGAGCTGAACAGTAGCTTCGAGAACATCGGCTTCTTCACCTCTGACAAGGTGGCGGTGTATATCGCTATGAATGTCTACAACGGCAGCCAGAAGGAGATGTACGGCGACAAGGACATTAAGCAGCTGGTGCTGGATTCTCCCGTAAAGCGCACGGTCAATGGAGTTGAGCTTGTGCCGCAGATAAGGGAAGGGCAGGATTACATCTTCGTGGAATATCCCACCTCCCACAAGAACTACATCAAGGAGAGTGACGAGCTCTGGACTATCATCGGCACCTACTTTACCGAGAACGCTATGTATGAGGTAAGCACCTTCTGCGCCGAGAGCGAAAAGGACACCTACCGCGATGTGATGTTTGAGATGATAGACAGCTTTAAGCTGGAGTGATAACGGTACAAGGTTATTTTTCCCGGGTACACATTTTCGACAATATTTGACGCCGGAGATGTGGTATAATACATAAGACCCGATATGTTATCAGAAATAATATCCGGCGGAAAGCACACTCCCCGCCGCAGGGTGGGGGAGTGTGCTTTTACGCGCATCTTTCAGACACCTGCGAGAAGGACAATCGGGAGATAATGAAAATAAGGATTTCGAGGAAAAGCTATGGGAAGCAGTAAAACAAAAAAGAGAACAAAGGAGCAGCAGCGCCGGGACACTATGCAGGCCTACGGAGTAATGGTGGGGTTCTTTGCGTTCATACTGGTGGCAGCGGTGTACTTTATGTTTTTCCGCAATACCGAAAAGCCAAAGACCGAGCCGGCAGACGTCCCCCAGACAGTCACCCGGGAGACTGAGACGGTGAAGCTGGGAGGAAGCTCAGAGACCGAAAACAGCGTTTCGGAAACGACTACCACTGTCAGGACGGAGGAGGTCTCCGCTCAGCCGGTAGATACAAATTCTCCCGGGGAGATACCCGGACATAAGCTGGAGGTCAAAAACGGTATCACATACGTTGACGGGATAATGATAGTCAACAAGACCTACAGCCTCCCCTCTGACTATAATCCCGGGCTCGACCCGGAGGCGGAGGCCGCCTTTAACAGTATGGCCTCTCAGGCCTGGGGCGAGGGGATATCACTGTTCATCTGCTCGGGCTTCCGCCCCTATCAGGAGCAGGAGAGGCTGTACAATATGTATGTCTACGAGCGCGGCGAGGAGGAGGCCGACAGGGTGTCCTCACGCCCCGGACATTCCGAGCATCAGAGCGGTCTGAGTATGGACATCAACACCACCGAATTCTCCTTTGCCGGAACTCCCGAGGCGGTGTGGCTGGCTGATCATTGTGCCGACTACGGCTTCATAATCCGGTTCCCGCTGGGCAAGGAGAGCATCACCGGCTATGCCTATGAGCCCTGGCATATACGCTATGTGGGCGTAGAGGCCGCCAAGGCCATTGAGGAGCAGGGTGTCTGCCTGGAGGAATATCTGGGCGTCACCTCCGATTACAGATATGCTGAAGATATGAATTGAATACAGTAAGTGAGCGGGACCGTTTGCGGTCCTGCTTTTTTTGCGCCATTTTGCAGTCTGACTACGCCTCATCTTGTGATTTTGTCTATTTATGGGGCAGGGAAGGGCGGTAAACTGTGAAAATCAATGATTTTTTGCAGGACGAGCAAAAACAACTTGCAAAATTAGAGCATAGGGGGTATAATGATATAGGCTCGCGGCGCGGTTAGTAATAACTTGCAGACTTTGGAAAATCCGCACTGCATACCGCGCAAGGCGTTAAAAATACTTTTCGGAGGAATTGATATGCAGCTCAAAGAAATGAATAAGCAGCAGCTTGAAAAATTCAGAGACGAAGTCAAGGCGGAATATGACGGCTATAAGGCTCTCGGGCTCTCGCTGAATATGGCAAGAGGCAAGCCCTCTTCCCAGCAGCTGGACCTTGCTATGAAAATGCTGGCAGCCGTAAACAGCTATGATAAGGACTACAAGGCCTCCGACGGCACTGACTGCCGCAACTACGGCGGGCTGGACGGCATCGTGGATGCCAAGAACCTCTTCGCTCCCATGCTGGGCGTCTCCAACGATGAGCTCATCATCTGCGGAAACTCCTCCCTTAATATAATGTACGATATGATAATGCGCTGCTATGTCTTCGGCGTTGATAAGGAGTCCAAGCCATGGAAGGACCTGCCTAAGGTCAAGTGGCTCTGCCCCGTTCCCGGCTATGACAGGCACTTCGCCATCACACAGCAGTTCGGCTTTGAGATGATAAATATCCCCACCGACGAGAACGGCCCCGATATGGATATGATCGAGAAGCTGGTTGCAGAGGACGATTCTATCAAGGGCATCTGGTGCGTGCCTATGTACGCAAACCCCACCGGTATCACCTATTCCGACGAGGTGGTAAAGCGCTTCGCAGCTTTGAAGCCCGCAGCCAAGGACTTCCGCATCTTCTGGGATAACGCCTACTGCATCCATCACCTCACCGACCACCCCGACAAGCTCTTGAACCTCCTGGACGAGTGCAAGAAGCTGGGCTCGGAGGATATGGTGTATGAGTTCGCCTCCACCTCCAAGATAACCTTTGCCGGCGGCGGAGTTGCGGTAATGGCAGCGTCCGTCAAGAACGTTGAGTACATCAAGTCGCTGATGACCATTCAGACCATCGGCTACGATAAGATAAATCAGCTGCGTCACGCCAAGTTCTTCGGCTCCTACGACGGACTGATGGCACAGATGGAGAAGCACCGCGCTATCATCGCTCCCAAGTTTGAGGCTGTGCTCGACGCTTTGGATAAGGAGATCAAGCCCCTGGGCATCGGCACCTACACCAAGCCCAACGGCGGCTACTTCATCAGCTTCAACACCCTTGACGGCTGCGCTAAGAGGGTAGTAGGCCTCTGCAAGGAGGCAGGCGTGGTAATGACCGGCGCCGGCGCTACCTACCCCTACGGCAAGGACCCCAAGGATTCCAATATCCGCATCGCACCTACACTTCCCCCCGTATCCGAGCTGGAGCAGGCAATGAAGGTATTCGTCTGCGCAGTAAAGCTCGCCTCCGCCGAGAAGCTCCTTGCGGAATAACTTAAGCTTAACCCCCTACAAATATTGGTCAAATAAAACAGCGCTCCGCTCATTTGAACGGGACGCTGTTTTGAGTTATGCAGAGACAGCCTTCGGGCAAAATGCTGTGCAGTCCACCGGCGAAACGGTTCTCACCGCTGTCAGGCTGGACACCCTACGCGATAAAAGCAAGCCGCTCACCAGCTAAAAAGGGTATCCCCCGCCGCAAGGCGGGGAGATACCCTTTTTAGCAAAAAGACCGAGCCGCGTCAGCGGCTCGGTCAATCTATCATTTCTTGTTTATCTGATCCTTCAGCTTGTTGGACTCTGCCTCCATCAGCTTCATAAGGTCCTCCAGACTAGCGGAGATGTTCTTCTGATTTTCCTTTGAGAGCTTGATGTCGGGAGCAGCCTTCTTGACAGCCTTTTCAGCCTCGACCTTCACCTTGGGAGCGGTCTCCTCAGCCTTTGCGGGAGCAGCTTCGCCGTCGATGAGCTTTGCAGCCTTCTCATAATAAGAGGGGTCGATATCCGGCTTGGTCTTGGCATCAGGTGCGGGAGTCTCCTCCTGCTTTACAGTTCTGACTACCGGCTCAGGCTCGGGCTCCTTGATAGGAGCGGCAGGTGCGGGAGCAGGCTCCTCGGGCTCTTCATTAGACTCAAAGGAGATGTCGCTGTCCTCAGCGATAGCAGCCTCACCGTGACGGATGCTGTCCTCGATGAGCTTTTCGTCATTCTCGCCACCGAAGAGGAAGTCGTCCAGCTTTACAGGCTCCTCGTCCTCGTCGTCGTAATCGTCCTCGTCCTCATC
>JAFUTK010000042.1 GCA_017471405.1 Ruminococcus sp. | reverse complement strand
TGCGTTCGCAACGCAGAGGTCGGGAGTTCGAACCTCCTCAGGTCCACCAGCGCAATCGGCTTGAAACTACGCATTTTCGCGGGGTTCAAGCCGATTTTTGTTATAAAAACAAGCCGGTCACAAGACCGGCTTTCTCTGTGCAATGTTATTCCGTTTTGTTTTTATCAAAGCTTTACTGCATAGACCCTTGTTTCATTGATGCATATCCACCCAGCGCCTGATTTGAGTTTGCCCCAGAGCTGGCCTCCGTTTGTCTTTTCCTCGACTATTGTGTATGCTCCTCCGCAGGGGACGGTGCCAGTTTTGGAGTAATTGTCGCCGGCCCCGCTGCGGATAGTCAGACCTGACGGGACAGTGATTTTCACTATGTATGATGAGTAAGCTGTGCCGGTGTTAGATGTGGTGCTTCCTCCCAGCTTCTTCGTCACCTGCTCTGCTATGTAGGGCATTTTGGAAATAAGATACTGACCTGGGCAGGGTGTTGCGATAAACCACTTGTGCAGGGTCATTCTCATCTCGTCGGCCTTGGGAGAGTATGCGAGAGCCTTATCCTTGTCTGATATCCACACCATTTTCTTCTTGCCGTATCTCTTGCAGATATCGGCGCATAGAGCGATTACAGCGTTGAGTGCCTTGTCGGACACCGCCCAGGTCGGGTCTCCTGCGCAGTTTGCCACCTCGATGGTGACGGCCCTCATATCATTTGTCCGGCTATCTGAGCACCAGGAGCGGTATTTCTCCTCCAGCATTTGCCCTATCCTGCCGTTGCTGTCTATGCCGTACTGGCAGGAACCACCAGTGCCGACAGAGGCGAATATCACATCAAGAGTGTTCGCTCCCGCGCCCTTGCTGCACCCTGTTCCGTTTGCCGCGTGGTGTATCGTGATGGTGTCGATGGCGTGGTCTCTGACGTTGTAATGCGCCGTTCCGGCTGCGTAGATGTAGCTCGCCAGGGAGCTGTCTGCGGTTGTTAGCTTAACTGTTGCCATATTTATCCCTCTTTTCTAAGTCGTCGGTGAGGCGGTCAGCCGCCTTTCTCGTGAATAAAGAGCTCTCACTTACAGCTTAGCTTCTGCCGATGTTGCACCGGAACGTGCAACAAGCCCTCACATTTTACAATTTATTAAAATACTCTGGCAATTTGCGGGCTTATCTTTATCCGCAGTCTGAAACCCGCTATTGCATTTCTCCGGGCAGTGTGATATAATACGAAGAAGGACCCCAGACAATTTACAGATACAATAATAATTTAAAGGAGACAAGCTATGACAAACGCAATTCTTTTCGACCTTGACGGCACCCTCTGGGATTCGTCGGAGCAGGTAGTTTCCGCTTGGAACAAATGCATCGAGGACAAGACCGACCGCCCGGAGCGTTTCACCGTTGACGATATGCACGGCTTTATGGGCAAGACGCTGGACGTCATCGCCGCGGAGATGTTCCCCACAATATCCAAGCAGGAGCAGCTCAGGATAATCCGCCAGTGCTTTGTTTACGAGGAGGAATACATCAAGGCTCACCGTCCTCGCTTTTTCGAGAAGGAGCAGGAGGTGCTGACCTCTCTCTCAAAGAAATACAAGCTGGCAGTTGTGAGCAACTGTCAGGTGGGCTACATCGAGCTGTTTATGGGACACTGCGGTTGGCCGGAGCTGTTCTGCGACTTCGAGAGCGCCGGCGCCACCGGCCTTACTAAGGGACAGAATATCCGCCTTGTAATGCAGCGTCAGGGCATCGACAGATGTATATACGTCGGGGACACCCGGGGCGACGAGCTTGCTGCCCGGGAAGCAGGTGTTAAATTTATCCACGCGGCCTACGGCTTCGGGACAGTTGAAGCTCCGGACGGGGTCATCACCTCCCTTGAAGAGCTTCCCTTAAAAGCGGAAAAGTTATTTAATGAATAATGAAAAAAAGCGCCCCTTTTGGGCGCTTTTCTTTTGCGCGTAAGCGCATAATAACCCGCCGAAGGCGGCACCTTTATTATTCATTATTCGTTCATTATTCACTATAATTTGAGCAGGCGAAAAAAAGGCACCTCCGCCGGATACCCGGCAAAGGTGCCTTTAAAATCAAATGTCTAAATCCGCTCAATCACGCGCCTGCGTTTCAGGCCGCCTCAGAAGAATCGTCAGCTGCAGAGGACTCGTCTGCGGGCTGGGACTCATCAGCGGGCTCGCTCTCATCGGCGGGCTGGCTCTCGTCAGCAGGCTCGCTCTCATCAGGCTTGGACTCGTCGTCAGCCGGAGCCGGGCCTATCTTAGAGATCTTGCCCTCTTCCTTGCTGATCTGCTTGTCATAGATATCCTTGACATTATCAGCAAGATAGATGTTGATGAAGCTGCTCTCGAGATTAGCGTCACCGTTTGCATCGATGTAGGGGCTGTTGAGCTTGTAGGAAGCGTAGTAGGTCTTGTTCTCGGTCTTGGTCTCATCCTCACCGGCCTTAACCTCAACAGTCAGAGGAAGCTTAACGGTGTAGTAGAGATAGCTCTTGGTATCGTACTTGTCAAGAGTGCCCTCCTCGAAGCCCTCAAGAGCTACGAAGTAACCAGAATCAAAGGCTATATCGCCGACAGTCTTGATAGTGCCGCCGACATTGACGCCGCTTATGTAGTTGCCGCCCTCGTAATCCTTGAGCTTCTCGAACTGGTCAGCCAGCATCTTGGTAACTGCATCCAGATCCTCCTGAGATACTACAGAGGTCAGGTAGTGACCGTAGCTGTCATCAACGGTGAATTCCTTTACATAGTAGCCTTCCTCATCGGGAGTACCATCGGGCTTGAAGCCTGCCTCCTTGAGGCCGCTGTAAGCGTATGCCTTTACCTTGAAGGTGTCGCCCTCCTTGAGGTAGTCAAGGTCGCCAGTGTCGATGTAGAAGCTTACGTTGTCGGCGACAACGCTGTCGCAGTCGCTCTCATCGACGCTGTTAATTCTCAGGAAAGGAGAAGCACCGGTGGTATTGAACTTGATGTCAGCGAATACGTCGATCTTCTGGGGCTCGGTAAGACCGGAAACTGTAAAGGTCTTCTTCGGGCTCATATCCTTAACGATGTAAGTGGTGCCGTTGTAGGTGAAGTAGCAGCTGTTCCAGCTGTCCTCGTCGAGGTAGGTATAATCATCAAGGCGGCTGGTGCGCAGGTTAGCTGTGAACTCCAGAACGTCGCCGTTCTTCAGGCTCCAGGTGCTGCCGTCGGAGATGTAATACTCGATGAAGTCGAACTTGGAGCTTGTGGAGTCATACTCGACCTCTCCGCTCTCGTCCTGACCGGAGAACTTGGGAGCAAAGCCGTCGAACAGGTCAAGCTCAACGCCCTCTACAAGTCCCTCAACCTCAACCTCGAACTCGGTGTTCTCCAGCTTGATCTTAGCCTCAAGCAGGTCGTCCTCGTCAAAGTCAACTGTGCAGGTGATCTTGTCGCCGTTGGAAAGGCCGTCCTTCTTGTCCAGCTCAATCTTAAGGTCATACTCGCCCTTGGTCCTGTGAAGGAGGGCATCTCTCATATCCTCTGCCTCGTCCTTGTCGGCAGCCTTGTCATAGGCCTTGAGGAGAGTTTTCTTATCGGTTGCGAAATACTTGCTGTAGTCCTTCTTGATCTCGTTGCTGTCCTCATCGTACTCGGTCCTGTAGGCATCGGGGTCAGCAGCCTCCATATTGAGGAAGGCGGTAGCTGTACCGCTGCCGTTAAGGCCCTTGAAGCTTACCTTGAAGAGGTCCTTGGCGTCGATCTTCTGATACTTTGTCAGGTTCAGTATGATGATGATAGCCGCAATAACAGCAGCCAGCGCCAGCACGCCGATGATGATAGGCACCTTATGCTTGGCAATTGCAGCGCCGATGTTCTTGCCCATCTCCGCAGCGGGAGTGGCAGCAGCGGCGGGAGCAGCAGCCTGTGCCTGTGTCTGTACGTCCTGTACGGCGGCAGTTGCCTGTGCCTGTACGTCCTGTGCAGCGGCCTCTGCCTGTGCCTGAACGTTCTGAGCAGTCTCGGTTACAGCCTCAGCGGCCTCGGGAACAGCAGCAGGAACGGGAACAGGAGCAGGAGCAGCGCCTACGGGATTTCCGCACTTGCCGCAGAACTTTTCGTTCTCGCTCAAAGCGTTTCCGCATTTAGCGCAAAACTTTGGTTGACTCATATTCTTACCTCCATAGTCTTGATTGTACCGGGCGAAAATGCCCGCGGGCATAGCTTTGATAAAACTTTTACCCAATTGTTACATAACTATTATAATATGCCCTACCCGGTTTGTCAATGATGTAAATATACAAAAAAATAGTACAAAATGAAGGCTTTAACAGCTATTTCGTGCATTTTGCGCACTAAAAAGAGAGAGCCTCGAAAGACTCTCTCTCTTCAGGAAAGTATGAAAAAGAAAAAAACGATTGATCGGAATTATTCGTCTGTTTCCTCAACAGCCTCTTCGACCTTATCAAGAGCTTCCTCTGCGGACTCTGCTACGTCCTCAGCTGCTTCGGTGACAGCCTCCTTAGCGTCCTCAGCGCACTCCTCGCAGTCGCAGACTACATCATCGAAATCGTCGTCGAGTTCTTCGTAATCGTAGTCCTCAAGCTCCTTGCGCTTCTTAAGAGCGAAAATAGCAGCAGTACCTGCAGCAACAGCGCCCAGAGCGGCAACGACCTTTAACTTCTTACCCATAGTGAAACACTCCTTCGTAATGAATTATCTACTGTGCGGTTTTACACAATCCAGATTGCTTTTATTATATCATAGGCCTTTGAAATAATCAAGTATTTTTCAAAAATTTCAAAAACCCTACCGATATTTTGTCCGTTTTGCACAAAATTGTGAATACTTTTTTTACACCAAACAAATCAAAGATTTCCAGACCTCAGCATTATGGCGGTTATGGCGGCGAGGGGGGCTGTCTCGCATCTGAGGATACGCTTGCCAAGGGAGGTAATGGTAATGCCGGAGCTCTCGGCAAGGACTGCCTCCTCTGGCTCAAAGCCGCCCTCCGGGCCTACGATGACCGAGGCGGAGCTTATCCCCTCAAAGGAAACGTCGGCTATGCTCTTCCCTCCCGCCTCATAGCAGAAGAAGGCAGCCTCATCTGCGGAGGCGGCTTCTATGCACTCCCCGAAGGTCACAGCGCCCTCTATCTGGGGGATATTGCCTCTGCCGCTCTGCTTGGCGGCGGAGAGGGCTATCTTCTGCCAGCGCTCTATCTTATGGCGCATGCTTTTCTCATCGGGGCGGGAAACACATCTGGCGGTAAAGACGGGGACTATCCTGCCCACCCCCAGCTCAACGGCCTTCTGGACGATGAAATCCATCTTCTCGGATTTGGGCAGCGCCTGATATAGGGTGAGAAAAAGTGCAGGCTCGGCCTCACAATCTCCCGATGACAGCACTCTGACGCTGACGCTCTCGGCATAGACCCGGGTTATCTCGCAGACGTAGTCGGTGCCAGCGCAGCAGAGGGTAAGCTTCTCTCCGGGCTTCATTCTAAGGCTCCTGCCTATATGGTAGGCGTCCTCCCCGGTGATGACTGCTTCCTTCTCGGGAGGGGTATCGGTAAAAAATCTAGGCATAAAATACTCCTTTTCGGGCTTAAACGATTTCAAAAGTATAATCTTTTTATTATTTCAAAAAGTTATATCTTATTGTAACATATTCCGCCAAAAAGTTCAATAATGTTAATAATTATTTCGATAAGTTTTCATACGGTTATCACATTAAAATACTAAAATAATTACATCAAAGTTGATATGTTGGCTATTACCCCAAGCCTTCATATATTGTCCGGTAGGAAACTACCGGCTTCTCCCCTATAATTTTTTATTTTTGGCTCCCATCGGTTTTTGATGGGAGTTTTTTCTTTGAGAAGGAGATCGTTAAATTCGGAATTCCGAATTAAAAATCCTGCACTTGACAATATTAAAAATGTGAGCTATAATAATTGCAAACACCCCCCGGGGGTGGGGTATGGCCTTGAATGGAAGTGATGTCATTGAAGCAATATAATGTTACCGGCATGACCTGTGCTGCGTGCAGTGCCAGAGTGGAGAAGGCTGTGAACGCTGTGAAGGGCGTGGACAGCTGCGCCGTAAGTCTGCTGACAAACTCTATGGGCGTTGAGGGCAGCGCCAAGCCGGAGGATATAATCAAGGCGGTGAAGGCTGCGGGCTACGGCGCCTCCGTCAAGGGGGAGGAGCGTTCCCCCTCCGCTGACGAGGCGGCGCTTGAGGACAAGGAAAGCCCGAAGCTAAAGCGTCGGCTCGTTGCCTCTCTCGTCTTTCTGGCGGTGCTGATGTACTTTTCGATGTTCCATATGTGGGGGGCTCCCCTGCCGGGATTTTTCGACGGCAACCACATTGCTATGGGCTTGGTGCAGCTGCTGCTGGCGGGGATAATAATGGTGATTAACCAGCGGTTCTTCGTAAGCGGCTTCAGGGCGCTGATGCACCGCTCTCCCAATATGGATACGCTGGTGGCGCTGGGAGCGGCGGCCTCCTTCGGGTGGAGCGTGGCTGTACTGCTGATGATGACCCGCGCTCAGGCGGACGGCGACAGTGAGGCTGTGATGAAGTATATGCACAGCTTCTACTTTGAGTCGGCGGGAATGATACTGACCCTCATAACCGTAGGAAAGCTGTTGGAGGCCAAGTCCAAGGGCAGGACGACTGATGCTCTGAAGGGTCTGATGAAGCTATCCCCACAGCGGGCGGTGCTTATCCGCGACGGGCAGGAGGTGGAGGTGAACATCTCCGAGGTGAGAAAGGGCGACGTCTTTGCGGTACGTCCCGGCGAAAGCATTCCCGTTGACGGAATTGTTTTGGAGGGCACCAGTGCCGTCAACGAATCGGCGCTGACCGGCGAGAGCATACCCGCGGACAAGTCGGCGGGAGACAGTGTTTCGGCGGCGACTATCAACCTTTCCGGCTACCTCCGATGCAGAGCCGAGCGGGTGGGCGAGGACACAACCCTCTCGCAGATAATAAAGACGGTCAGCGATGCGGCGGCGACCAAGGCGCCCATTGCAAAGCTGGCGGACAGGGTCTCAGGAGTGTTTGTGCCGGTGGTCATCGTGATAGCTCTGATAACCATTGCGGTCTGGCTGCTGGTGGGACAGAGCTTCGGGTATGCTCTTGCAAGGGGGATATCGGTGCTGGTCATCAGCTGTCCCTGCGCTTTGGGACTGGCGACACCCGTTGCTATAATGGTAGGCAGCGGAGTGGGTGCTAAAAACGGCATACTCTTCAAGACTGCCGCCTCCTTGGAGGAGACCGGCAGGACGGTAATAGCCGCCCTCGACAAGACCGGCACCATCACCAAGGGGGAGCCCTCGGTAACGGACATCATTCCGGCGGAGGGCGTTGCGGAGAATGAGCTTTTATCCCTTGCCTACGCTCTGGAAAGCCGCAGTGAGCACCCGCTGGCTAAGGCAATAGTGGACTACTCTAAGGAGCGCGGGATAGCACTGCGGGAGGTGGAGGATTTCAAGGCTCTGCCGGGCCACGGCCTGACGGCTGTGCTTGACGGAAAGGTGCTTCTGGGAGGAAGCTCCGCCTTCATTGGCTCGAAGGTCGGGGCGGAGGCTATGGCTGCCCGCTGCGGAGAGCTCTCCGACGAGGGTAAGACGCCGCTGCTGTTTGCTTGCGGTAAAAAGCTGCTGGGCATCATCGCCGTCGCGGATACTATCCGCGAAGACAGCGTTGAAGCCATCTCCCAGCTAAAAGGTATGGGCATAAAGGTAGTAATGATAACCGGCGACAACCGCCGAACTGCTAACGCAATCGGCGCCAAAGCCGGCGTTGACGCGGTAGTGGCGGGAGTGCTGCCCGACGGCAAGGCGGAGGTCATCGCAGCGCTGTGCGAGCAGGGCAAGACCGCTATGATAGGCGACGGCATCAACGATGCCCCTGCCCTGACAAGGGCTGACACCGGCATAGCCATCGGCGCCGGAACGGATATCGCCATCGACGCTGCAAACGTGGTGCTGATGAAGAGCCGCCTCACCGATGCGGCGGCAGCCATAAGGCTCTCCCGGGCGGCGCTGAGGAACATCCGGCAGAATTTGTTCTGGGCGTTTATCTACAATGTTATAGGTATACCGCTGGCGGCGGGAGTGTTTATCCACCTCACCGGCTGGGAGCTGGACCCCATGTACGGAGCGGCGGCTATGAGCCTTTCCAGCTTCTTTGTGGTGACTAATGCCCTGCGGCTCAATCTCATAAAGCTGTACGACCCCTCCCGCGACCGTCCTTTAAAGGCGGCGCTTGGGGAGATAACAATACCTGAAACTATCAAGGAGGAATCACAAATGAAAAAGACACTGAAAATCGAAGGCATGATGTGCAAGCACTGCGTAGCTCATGTCACAAAGGCTCTGGAGGGCATCGAGGGCGTAAAGCCCACAGTATCTCTCGAGGACAACGCCGCGTTCCTTACCCTTGAAAAGGATGTGCCCGACGAGGTGCTGAAAAAGGCCGTTGCCGATGCCGGCTACGAGGTGACCTCAATTGAAGGCTGACAACGAGAAGATAACCCGCCTTGTGCGCACCGCCCGGGGACAGCTGGACGGAGTGCTTAGAATGATCGAGGAGGACCGCTACTGCGTAGACATCTCCGACCAGATAATGGCGGCTATGGCTATCCTCAAAAAGGCCAACCGGGAGATAATTGCCTCCCATATGAACTGCTGCGTCAAGGACGCTATCGAGCAGGGAGATGCCGACGAAAAGGTGAAAGAGCTGACGGCGCTGATAAATAAGCTGTGAGCACTTGCATTATTTTACAGGCTGTGCTATAA
Source organism: Ruminococcus sp. (assembly GCA_017471405.1). Classification (GTDB taxonomy): domain Bacteria; phylum Bacillota; class Clostridia; order Oscillospirales; family Ruminococcaceae; genus FB2012. The sequence goes on along the minus strand of JAFUTK010000042.1, from coordinate 8,037 downwards.
TGACAGTAACACTTATCCCCTCCCGAAAGGAGCAAGTATATGAAAAGAGTACAGCTTTACACTGACGGAGCCTGCTCCGGCAACCCGGGACCCGGGGGCTGGGGGGCGATACTGCGCTTTGGCGAGCACGAGCGGGAGCTTTCCGGCGGCGAGGAAATGACTACCAATAACCGTATGGAGCTTACCGCCGTCCTCGAAGGTCTGTCGGCGCTGAAGGAGCCCTGCACAGTTGAGCTATACTCCGACTCGAAGTATATCATCGACGCTCTGGAAAAGGGCTGGGCTGAGGGCTGGAAGCGTCGCGGCTGGGTAAAGCCGGACAAATCCCCGGCGCTCAATCCCGACCTGTGGGAGCGGCTGCTGGCCCTCTGCGGAACGCACACTCTCGAGCTCCACTGGGTAAAGGGTCACGCTGGTCACCCGGAGAACGAGCGGTGCGACGCTCTGGCGGTGGCACAGTCCAAGGCACACTCTAAATAATTCGGAATTCGCAATTCCGAATTCCGAATTAAAATTGGCACAAGGGAGGAACAGAAAAATGGACCCTTTGCAGAAATACGGCAGGCTCAAGGTCTGCGGCGACAGGCTCACAGGGGAGAAGGGCGAGACTGTCAGGCTTTTCGGTATGTCCACCCATGGTCTGGCGTGGCAGCCTAAATATGTCTGCCGGGAGTGCTTTGAGGCGCTGCGGGACGAAATGGGCTGCGAGTGCATAAGGCTGGCGCTCTACACTCACCAGTACAAGGGCTACTGCACCGACGGTGACAAGGAAGAGCTTTACGCACTAGTGAAAAAGGGCATTGACCTTGCCATAGAGCTGGGAATATATGTGATAGCCGACTGGCATATCCTTATGGAGGAGAGCCCGCTCACCTATGCAGACGAGGCGGAGAGGTTCTTTGCTTCCCTTTCGGCGGAGTATCCCGGCTGCCCTAATCTGATATATGAAATCTGCAACGAGCCCAACGGCGTCGCCACTTGGGAGGACATCAAGGCTTATGCGGAAAGGATAATCCCCGTCATCAGGGCGAACTCCCCGGAGGCGGTGGTGGCTGTGGGTACTCCCGAATGGGCGCAGCGCTGCGAGCTGGCTCTTGCCGACCCTCTGGACTTTGATAATGTCATCTACACTCTGCATTTCTACGCTGCCACTCACGGAAAATTCCTGCGGGACAGGGCGGAGAAATGCCTCGAGGCGGGGCTGCCGATATTCGTCACCGAATGCAGCATCACCGAGGCTACCGGCGACGGCGCTCCGGATATGGAAAGCGCTGCAAAGTGGGCGGAGCTGCTTGACCTCTATCAGGTGGGAATGATAGGCTGGAGCCTTTCTGCGGGCTTTGACCAGAGCAGCGTTTTCAAGCAGGGCTGCGAAAAGCTCTCCGGCTGGTCGGACGAGGACCTTAAGCCCACCGGCAAGTGGTTCAGGGAGATATTCCGCCACAAATGACCTTTATAATGTAAAAAACTCCACCCTCTGCGGGTGGAGTTCTTTTTGTTATTACTGCTTTTTCAGTCTGTAGGCCAGCAGCTCCAGCTCGTCGCCGATGACATTTATCTCAGCCCAGGGGTTCACAGGCTCGCCTAAGGTCTCACCCTTGATGCCGGTGTTGAACAGCAGCTTGCCGCCCTCTTCCTTCCAGGCGGCGGTGTCGATTATCAGCAGGCCGTCGAGCATCTGCATTTCGCCGGCGGCTACCAGCTCGTCTATCTCAGCCTTCTCGTCCTCGGGCATATCAGGGGGGAATTCCATTCCCATTCTGATAAAGCCGTCGTCACAGAAGATGTACTTGACCGAAAGCTCCTTTGCGTCTGAGGGGTCGCACTCGGGGTCGGAGAGGATATCCTCCGCCGGCTTCCACACCGGGCCGTCCTTTTCCTCGTCGTACTTCAATGCCGATGAAATTTTCCAGGTTCCCAAAACGTCCATATTCTCTGCTCCTTTTCTCCCCTTAGGGGCGTATTCTCAGCTCTGCGCCGAGCTGTCAGTTCTTAAGAGACTGCAGCGGAGCGGGTATCTGTCCGCCGCGGTTTATGAATACCGCCGGGGATTCCTTTCTTACCGGCATTACGGGGCCGCAGCCGAAGAGCCCGCCCCAGTCCAGCTCCTCGCCCACCTGCTTGCCTATGGCGGGGATAACGCGGACGGCGGTGGTCTTGGTGTTGACCATTCCTATGGCTGCCTCATCGGCGATTATGGCGGCGATGGTGTCGGGCTCGGTATCTCCTGGAATGACTATCATATCAAGTCCCACCGAGCAAACGGCGGTCATAGCCTCCAGCTTCTCGATGGAGAGGGTGCCCGCCTTGGCGGCGTCTATCATACCTGCGTCCTCGGAGACGGGGATAAAGGCTCCGGAGAGACCTCCAATGCGGGAGCAGGCCATTACTCCGCCCTTCTTGACAGCGTCATTGAGCAGGGCGAGGGCGGCGGTGGTGCCGTGGGTGCCGCATCTCTCAAGGCCTATCTCTTCAAGGATATGAGCGACCGAGTCACCCACTGCGGGGGTGGGAGCCAGCGACAGGTCAACTATGCCGAAGGGCACGCCCAGCCTCTGGGAGGCGGTAACGCCCACCAGCTGACCCACGCGGGTAATCTTATAACTTATCTTCTTGATGACGTCGGCTATCTGGGTAATGTCGGCGTCAGGATATTTTTTCAGCGCTGCGCGGACAACTCCGGGGCCGGAAACGCCCACGTTTATCATACAGTCCGGCTCGCCTACGCCGTGATATGCGCCCGCCATAAAGGGGTTATCCTCTACGGAGTTGCAGAACACCACCAGCTTGGCGGCTCCGAAGCAGGCCTGCTCAACGGTCTTCTCAGCGCACTCCTTAACGATGCGTCCCATTACCTTGCAGGCGTCGAGATTTATTCCCGCCTTGGTGGAGCCAACGTTCACCGAGGAGCATACTCTCTCGGTGCAGGCCAAAGCCTCGGGGATAGAGTTGATGAGCTCGATATCTCCGGCGGAGAAGCCCTTCTGAACAAGGGCGGAATAGCCTCCAATGAGGTTTACACCCACAGCCTTTGCGGCGGCGTCCATGGCCTTGGCAAAGGGTACGGGGGAGCAGTGGCAGGCAGCGGACACGATAGCGATGGGCGTTACCGAGATACGCTTGTTGATGATGGGAATGCCCAGCTCCTTTTCTATCTGCTCACCCACCTCGACGAGGCGGGCTGCCTTTTCGGTTATCTTGTTGTAGACCTTCTCGCAGGCGACATTTATATCCGCGTCGATGCAGTCAAGGAGAGATATGCCCATGGTTATCGTTCTGATATCCAGGCACTCCTCCTGTATCATTCGGATAGTTTCCAGTACGTCATATGTATTTATCATCTTGTCCTGTTACCTCCGCTCAGATATGGTGCATGCAGTTGAAGATATCCTCGTGCATTGTGTGTATCTTCAGACCCATTGAGTCACCCAAAGCGGTGAGGTCGTCAGCCAGCGAGGCAAAATCGCCGGAAAGCTTGGTGATATCCACCAGCATTATCATTGCGAACAGCTCCTGCAAAACGCTCTGGGTGACCTCAACCACATTGGCGTTATGCTCGGCGCACTTGGTGCTGACCTTTGCAAGAATGCCTACGGCGTCCTTTCCGATAACAGTAACTACAGCTCTCATATAAAAAACTCCCTTCGGTGATGCTGATTTTCAACATTAATATTATACAGCAAAACCGAAGGCAAGTCAAGAGATAAAGCTATGAGACTTTAAATACGCAGCGCTCCCCTCTTTTTGTCGGCGACCTTGCCAAGAATGATAAAAATAGCCGCACCGATAAGGGTCTGTATGGTGTAGAAGGGGGTCTGACCGAAGGCGGAGACGAGGGCGGCTTTAAGGGAGCCGGGGGTCATGACCAGCGCCTCATAAATGCTGTAGCCGAAGATATTGAGTATGAGGGCGGGTATCAGCGCCAGAAAATTGCGGCGGTTGAGTACGCTGCTCTTTTTATATGTAAAGGCCGGCACCATCAGCGCCTTGATGATAAGCGTTGCCGGCGCCCAGATAGCCATTCCGCAGAGGACGTCCGCCAGAGCTGCGCCGAAGGCTGCGGCAGCGAGGGCGTAGGGGAAGGGCAGCATGGCGGCTGCTAAGAATATGAACCCATCCCCGGCGTGGGTGTAGCCCAAGCCTGTGGGAATATGGATATAAGCGGTGGTGACGGTTATCACCGCCATAAACAGCCCCGCGAAGGCGAGGCGGCGGATTTCCTTGTTTTCTGACATTTCGGATCACTCTTCTTTCATAATTTTGCATATCGGCCGGCCCGATAATCCTATGATAGCGCCTTTTGGCGGGAAAATCAAATCGCCCCTCCGGGAGCGGCGGGAATATTCTTTTGTGCAGTTTGCCGGATTTTCCGGGCCTCTCAGGGTTTGACACTCTGCAAATCTGACAAGGGAAAGATACCTCCGGGGAGGGTGATTTTTCCGGCTCCGTCATTTTAACATCTGTAAGGCAAGGCTCAAGAGAAGTTTTTGTGCATTTCGCAGATTTTGACTATTAGCTGCCGCTAACTGTTAAAAATCCGCGCAAATGCGGGAAATTTTGAATAAATGTTTACTTATTCCTGCAAAAATGCTGTTGACAAAAGAAGATATTTCCTGTATAATTGTATGCAGGGAAATTTGTTTGGCTGTGTCACAGCTATGTGACACTTTTTCGGCAGGCAGAGTTTTTCCCTCGCCGCGCTGCGGCTCGGGGTAATGCGCAAAAGCATATCCCCCGCCGGGCGGCGGGGATATGCTTTTGCGCCGAAAAATAAACTGATGTGACGCTGCCATTTGTTTTTTCCGCAAAGTATTTGAGAGGAGTTTTTAAGTTATGGCAAGTTTGACTAACAACCCGAACGTAAATGCTTGGGTCGATGAAATGATCGCTCTTACCAAGCCCGATACCGTTGTCTGGATCGACGGCTCCGACGAGCAGCTTCAGGCTCTGCGTGACGAGGCTATCAAGACAGGCGAGATGATCCCTATGAATCAGGACGAGTATCCCGGCTGCCTTTATCACAGAACAAAGCCCAACGATGTAGCACGTGTTGAGGACAGAACCTTTATCTGTACCAAGACCAAGGAGGGCGCAGGCCCCACCAACAACTGGATGGACCCCAAGGAAATGTACGCTATGCTCACACCGATGTACGACGGTGTTATGAAGGGCAGAACAATGTACGTTATCCCCTACTCTATGGGCCCCATCGGCTCGCCTCTTGCTAAGGTGGGCGTTGAGCTGACCGACTCTATCTATGTTGTACTCAATATGGACATCATGACCCGTATGGGAACCAAGGCCTTCGAGAACCTGGGCGACACCTCCAACGACTTCGTAAGAGGTCTGCACTCCAAGGCTGACGTTGACCCCGAGAAGAGATACATCGTTCAGTTCCCCGAGGACAACACCATTTGGTCCATCAACTCCGCTTACGGCGGAAACGTTCTGCTGGGCAAAAAGTGCTTCGCTCTGAGAATCGCTTCCTTCCAGGGCAAGAACGAGGGCTGGATGGCTGAGCATATGCTCATCCTTGGCGTTGAGAAGCCTAACGGCGAGGTAAACTACATCACCGCTGCTTTCCCCTCTGCCTGCGGCAAGACCAACCTGGCAATGCTCATTCCTCCCAAGTACTTCACCGAGCAGGGCTACAAGGTTTGGACAGTCGGTGACGATATCGCTTGGATGAAGCCCGGCAAGGACGGCAGACTTTATGCCATCAACCCCGAGAACGGCTTCTTCGGCGTTGCTCCCGGAACCAATGCAAAGAGCAACTACAACGCTCTTGCCTCCACCAAGAAGAACGCTATCTTCACAAACGTTGCCATCAACAACGATACAATGACTCCCTGGTGGGAGGGACTTGACAAGAATCCTCCCGTAAACGCTACCGAGTGGAAGGGTTCTAAGGTAAACGGCCCTGAGTACACCGCAAGCGGCGAGAAGCTGGCTCACCCCAACTCCAGATTTACCGCTCCGGCAGAGAACTGCCCCTGCGTATCTCCCGAGTTCAACAACCCCGAGGGCGTTCCTGTAATGGCTATGATCTTCGGCGGCAGACGTGAGAAGACCACTCCGCTGGTATATCAGTCCTTCGACTGGGTACACGGCACATATGTAGGCTCGGCAGTTTCCTCCGAGACCACCGCTGCTGCTACCGGTGCTGTAGGCGTTCTGCGTCACGATCCTATGGCTATGAAGCCCTTCATTGGCTACAACGTAGGCGACTACTGGGCTCACTGGCTTGAGATGGGCGAGATGCTTGGCGACAAGGCTCCCAAGATCTTCAACGTTAACTGGTTCAAGAAGGACGCTGACGGCAACTTCATGTGGCCCGGCTTCGGCGACAACATGAGAGTTCTTGACTGGATCATCAGACGCTGCGAGGGCACTGTTGACGCCGTTGAGACACCTATCGGCTACCTGCCCAAGCCCGAGGACATCAACCGCACCGGCATCGAAGACGAGGTTTCCCTCGACAGAATGAAGGAGCTGCTGGCAGTTGACACCGACCTCTGGAAGGCTGAGATCAAGGAGATGCGCCGTTACTATGATGAGGACATCAAGGCAAAGGGCGGCAATATCCCCGAGGCTCTCTACAAGGAGCTTGATATGATCGAGGAGAGACTGAACAAGTAATTTACTTATAAGAATGTATAAGCGCTCTGCATTTACGGCACGTGCCATAAAGAAGTAAAATAATCCAATCACAGGCTGCGCAGCCCCACGCTACGCAGCCTTTTTCCTTTTGTCATAATCCCGTCTGTCAAGCACAAGACTCGTCCTTACCACCTTGAACCTGAATACTATCTCGATTTCCTGTCTCCTGTGACCGCTTGACTTGTCGGGTGCGTGAACAGTGATAAACTCCACAAGCTCGTGCATAATGTCGGGTGTCAGCTTGTCAACGTGCTTTATCCTTTTGGCAAGCTCGATAAAAGCTGTGATGTCGGAAGCCTTCTGCTCCTTGTCCTCGATCAGCTTGTTCAGCTCACCGACCTTGACTTTAAGCTGCTTCTGTTCGTCCTCATAATTCTTTGACATCATCTCAAAGCGCTCGTCGCTAATCTTCCCCGAAACATTGTCCTCATAAAGCCTTGTGAACAGCCTGTCAAGCTCTGCTATGCGCTTTTCGAACTTTGCAAGCATTTTCTTTGCCTGCTTGACTTCCTTTAAGTGGTCGGCAGCCTTGCTCTCCATAGTGGTCTGTAGGAATTCGTCCTCGTCCTTGTTTATCTTGTCGAGGACTTTGTTCATTTCCTCAAGCACCACCGTTTTCAACACACACGTTCTGATGAAATGCGCAGTACACTCGGTCTGGTCGCTTGCGTAGGTGCTGCATTTCAAATGCTCCTGCTCATCGGACAGCGTCCTCGCCCTGCAAAGATACATAGGTCTGCCGCAGTCGGCACAGAAGACCACCCCCGAAAACGGATTGACCTCATTTGAGCGCTGTATCCTGCGCTTGTTCTTCCGAAGCTCCTGCACCAACTCAAAGTCTTGCTTGCTGATGATAGGCTCGTGAGTGTTCTCAAAGATCACCCATTCCTCCTGCGGATTTTTAACGGTCTTTTTGTTCTTGTAGGATTTAACGTGCGTTTTGAAATTAACTGTATGCCCAAGATACTCATACTTTTCCAGAATACCGACCACCGTTTTCTGCGCCCAGCGGTAGGGCTTGTCGCAGGTGACCTTGCCATTCGCTTTCAACTCATTGTAGGCTGTTGGCTTCAATACCTTTTCAGCAGTAAGCCTCTTTGCAATCTGTGTCGGACCATAGCCTTCAATGCAAAGCTGAAATATTTTCTTGACAACTGGTGCAGTCTCCTCGTCGGGTTCCCAAGCGTTTTTGTCATGCTCGCTCTTTTTGTAGCCATAAGGCGGAGTGGTCGAAAGCGGCTTGCCCGACATTCCCTTTGCCTTGAATACGGCTTTTATCTTCTTTGAGGTGTCACGGGCGAACCAATCATTAAAAATGTTTTTGAACGCCATGAACTCATTTTCGGATTTCAGCGTATCCACATTATCGTTGATAGC
>JAFUTK010000041.1 GCA_017471405.1 Ruminococcus sp. | reverse complement strand
TTGCAGAGGAAATAGCAGAAGGACCTCATTCTGAAATTATAATTATTAAAAAGTTTGATGAAGAAGGAAGGATTCAGTTCTGCACGAATTTTGTTTACAAGGGCGATGAGCCGGTTCAGTATGGTATTCTTACTACAAGAAAGCCTGAATTCATTAATAAATCTCTTACACTCGATATAGAAGGGTTAACTAACACTTTAGCGGATTCTGTATTCTACAGATTCCGTATGAGAGATTTGGGAGATGGTTGTGTAGCCAGAACTTATATGATTATTGGTGAAGGCGAAAACCAGCAGGTGCTTTACGGAGATCAAGTAGTTGTTTATTATGCAGAACTCTAATTAGTAAATAATTGTGTACTGAAAGATTGGATAGAGGTGATTACAATGGATAAATACACAAATATTGATTTTGAAATTATTAAATTTCATACAGATGATGTAATTGTTTCATCTTGCGCTGGCGATGATCCTACGTGTCCATCTGACCTTGGTTGTGTTGATGACTAAAACAGCAAAATCTAACTTAGCACGCAGCCTAACGGCTGCGTGCTTTTTCTTCCACCCCTATACAAAACCCGCAAAAATATGTTATAATAGCATCGGTGATAAAAATGAAACAAATAACAGCCCCAAACGAAAAAGTTATCGCATTCATAAAAACCAACAGCCCCGAAACTGAGGGGCTGCGGCCGGCGCTCTGGGCAGTGCCTTATTCCCGGGACGGCGTCAACCTGATGAAGAACACCTTCTCCGGCGAGATCGTTCAGCTGTCCGATGAGGAGCTTGCCGCCCCGGAGCGGGTGGAGGAGCTGGTGAAGCGGCGCTTTGTCGTCCCCGCCGATTACGATGAGGCGGAAAAATACCTCGAGACCGTAAAGCTCATCAGGCTGATGCAGCCCGAAAAGCCCGGCCTGCGCACCTACACGATACTGCCTACCACCGCCTGCAACGCTCGTTGCACCTACTGCTACGAGGAGGGCTACAGGGTCTCCACAATGACTCAGGAGACAGCCGAAAGGCTGGTGGACTTCATCTGCGAGACAAGGTGTGACGACAAGATAACCCTCGCATGGTTCGGCGGCGAGCCGACTGTCTGCGCAAAGACTATCTCATTTATCTGCCGCGAGCTGGAGAAGCGGGGAGTGCCCTTTAGGTCCCGTATGATAACCAACGCCAGCCTTATCACCCGCGAGCTTGCCCACGAAATAAAAGAGGTCTGGAGGCTTAAAAAGGTGCAGGTCTCCCTCGACGGCGACCGCCGGGATTACACCCAGCGCAAGCGCTACATCGACCCCGTCCGTCACAATTACGACACCGTAATGCGCGCTGTCCACTACCTCGCCGACGAGGATATCAGGGTAAATCTCCGGGTCAATTTTGACCGGGACAGCATCGGCCGTCTGCGCCTATTCCTTGACGAGATGGAGAACGAGTTCGGCGAAAACAAAAACGTCACCCTCTATCTGGCGGCGCTATATCAGGAAAAGCCGAAGCCCTATTTCATCGAGCTTGAACGGCAGATGCATGAGCTCAAGCGCTATATCGATGAGCTTGGCATCAACAGCATCGAGCGGGAGAATCTGGGCACCAGCTTACGCCTCAACAGCTGCATGGCTGACAGCCTCGACAAGAGCATCGTTATCCAGCCTGACGGCAGCTTCTTCGACTGCGAGCATCTCCCGGCGGGACATTCCTGGGGCAATATCTTTGACGGAGTGACCGATCAGGAGCTTTTTGACAGGCTCTCCGCCCCCGCCGAGCCTGACGCCAAATGCCGGGTCTGCCCCTTCCTGCCAATGTGCACCCCCTTTTACAAGCACGGCTGTCCCGGCTGGTTCGAGAGCTGCCGGGAATTTCAGCATCTCAGCACAGAATATCAGCTGGACAAGCTCGCCCGGAAGCTTTCAGCCGGTCAGGAGGCCTCCCATGACTAACACCTACAGAATAGCCGACAAGACAATAAAAGTGACCTCTCTCTTCGAGCGCGTCCACGCCTACTGCCGGGATTACGCCGCCTCCGGTGACCCGGACTTTGTGGTGATCATTACCCCAGCAGACATTGACTACGAGCGGGAGCGCAATGCCCGAACCGCCGAAATAGAGGGAAGAAGGCAGCTTGATTCCCCCGATGACTACCTCGAGGAGCTGGCAGTCTACCGCAAGATCGCTGAGAAGATGCCGGAGTACGACACCTTCCTCTTCCACGGCTCTTGCATCGCCGTGGACGGACAGGCGTATCTATTCACCGCCAAATCTGGCACCGGAAAGTCCACTCATACCCGCCTCTGGCGGCAGCTCCTTGGGGACAGAGACATAATGGTCAATGACGATAAGCCTCTTATCCGTGCGGACGGCAGCGGGATCACAGTTTTCGGCACTCCCTATAACGGCAAGCACCGCCTCGGCGAGAATATCTCCATGCCCCAGAAGGCGGTGTGCATTCTCGAGAGGGCGAAGGAAAACACTATCCGCCGGATAGATAAGTCCGAGGCCTACCCGATGCTGATACAGCAGACCTACCGCCCCGCCGATGGCGCGGCTCTGGCTAAAACGCTGACGCTTATCGACCGGCTGGCGGAGCAGGTTGAGCTTTATCGGCTCGGCGCAAATATGGATATCTCAGCGGCCGAGACCGCCTACAACGCAATGAAAGGATAATGTAAAATGAAGCTGAACAAGAATTTCATAACCCACGAAGCCGGCAAGGAAAGTATGCTCGTTCCCATGGGCGGGGCAAAGTTTTCCGGACTGGTGAAGGGCAACAAAATGCTGGGCGAGGTGCTGGAGCTGTTAAAGAACGACACCACCGAAGCCAAGATAGTTTCCACTCTCCGCAGTAAATACGAGGCGCCTGAGGGTGTCGTAGAAAAGGACATCCACAAGGTCATAGCAGAACTTAAAAAGATAGGTGCCATAGATGGCTGACACTATGAATTATGAGGACTACATTGACCGCTACGGCACCCTGACCTACTCAAACGTCGGCACAAGTATGCTGCCGCTTATCCGTCAGGGCAAGGACCTTTTCGTTATCACAAAGAAGGGCAGACACCGCTTCAAGCGGGGCGATGTGGTGCTATACCGCCGTCCGCCGAAAAGGTACGTGCTCCACCGGATAGTTGAAGTTCGCCCGAAGGATTACGTTATCCTGGGCGATAACTGCATCTCAAAAGAGTACGGAATTTTGGACAGCGATATTCTTGGCGTAATGACCGCCTTCTTCCGCAGCGGCAAAGAACATAGCATCAACGAGCGAGGATATCGGCTCTACACCTGGGTGATTATACACACCATCCCGGTGAGGGTGTTCTTCAAGAAGGCACTGATGAAGCTGAAAAGGGCAGCCAAGAAGCTGCTGAGACGAGTATGAAAGACAATGCAATAAAATGGCTTTGTGCCGTTCCGGGTAAGAAAAAATGGTATATCGCTGCGCTGATGCTTGTGCAGGCTCTTAACGGCGGCAGCGGTGTCCTTTATGCGCTCTTGCTTCGGAATATCGTTGACGGTGCAGCATCACATAATAGTACATAATTTTGGACACAAGTGTTTCTAACTGTTCTGCTCGTTCTCGGACAAATATGCCTTCGGGCAATTATACGCTGGCTGAACGAGCTGTCCAGAGCAACCTTTGAGAACATTTTCAAGGCGCGGCTGATGCGGAATATTCTCCGAAAAGACTTTGCAAGTGTAAACGCTGTCCATTCGGGAGAATGGCTTAACAGGCTCACCAATGATACGGTTGTAATCGCTAACAGCTACGTTGACATTCTTCCCGGACTGGTTGGAATGGTGGTCAAGCTGATAAGCGCAGTCGTGATGATGATCGTGCTGGATTGGCGGTTTGCCTGCGTTCTCCTTCCCTGCGGTGTGCTGCTGCTCCTGTTTACCTACGCCTTCCGCAAGGTGTTGAAACGGCTCCACAAACAAGTGCAGGAGCGTGACGGAAAGCTCCGTATCTTCCTGCAAGAGCATATCGGCAGTATGATGATAATTCGCTCTTTCGCTGCCGAACAGCAGACTGAAATGCAAGCCAACGAGCGAATGAACGATCACAAGTCTGCCCGAATGACAAAGAACCGCTTTTCAAATCTCTGCAACATCGGCTTCGGGCTGGCAATGAACGGAATGTATTTGTTCGGAGCAATCTACTGCGGCTACGGGATCCTGCACGATACCATTTCCTTTGGTACAATGACAGCTATCACCCAGCTAATTTCGCAGATACAGTCGCCATTTGCTAATATCTCTGGCTATCTGCCGAGGTTTTATGCTATGACTTCCAGTGCAGAACGCCTTATGGAGATTGAGGACTTCCAGAATGACAGCGACAAGGCAGCGCTTGACATTGATACAGTCAAGGCGTATTACTCCCAAAAGCTGAAATCATTTGGCTTGAAGAACGCCGACTTCACATACTATCCTGCTGTTGACAGTATTAAGGACTTATCGAAGGATAATCAACCGATAGTTCTTCAAAACATTAGCATTGGGATTAGAAAGGGTGAGTATGTCGCTTTCACCGGTCACAGCGGCTGCGGCAAATCGACGGTACTGAAGCTGCTGATGAGTATTTACAAGCTGGACGGCGGTGAGCGCTATCTGATAGATAACGAAGGAGAAAAGCCCCTGACCGCCGAATGGCATAGACTGTTTGCCTACGTTCCGCAAGGCAATCAGCTTATGTCGGGTACTATCCGTGAGGTGGTGTCATTTGCTGACAAAGCGGATATGCAGAATGATGAGCGCATCAATCGGGCATTGCATATCGCCTGCGCCGATGAGTTTGTGTTTGAGCTTGACGGCGGTATTGATACGCTGCTAGGTGAGCGTGGTACGGGATTGTCTGAGGGTCAAATGCAGAGGATAGCAATAGCGAGGGCGGTATATTCCGAAAGTCCGATACTGCTCCTTGATGAAGCTACCTCGGCTCTCGATGCCGATACAGAAAAGCGACTGATCCAGAATTTTCGGAGCATGACTGACAAGACTGTTGTTATTGTGACCCATCGCCCAGCGGCGCTAGAAATATGCAACAGGGTGCTTGAATTTACAGAGAACGGAATTACAGAAAAATAAAACGATCCCGCAGATGCGATGTCTGCGGGCTCATTTGTTATTCGGTCATTTCAGATATTATTGAATTGACTTTTTGCTTTTTCACTTCATTATCACTGCATTCACAGGACAGACAGCTGCACAGTTTCCGCAGTGGAGACAGTTTTGCTGGCGGATGACCGCCTTTCCGTTTACCATATCAATACAGCTTTGCGGGCAGACTGCCTGGCAGGAGCCGCAGCCTATACACTCATCTGTAACATAATACCCGCTTGATTTATCTTCCGCGCCTCCAAAGGTGAAGCTGTCGCGTTCGATTGGCTTTTTTGACAAGTCGAACCACTCTCCGCTGCCCTCATATATCCTGAATACTGTCAGAGCCTGAATGCTTTCCTCGGTAGGATATATCTCGTGCATATAAGGGTTTCGCTCAAATAAAAGTGAAAGCATAACGCTGCCGAGCTCCTCGACCTTTCCTCTGACAGAGACCGCTGTACAGCTCATTGTGTCCTCGCCTTTCATTCCCGATAAGGCAAGATATTTTTTATCCTTCAGCCTCTTATAGAAATTCTTTCCTTTTGCTGTGAGGAAATAAAGCCCCTTATCATCTGCATACATCATATCTATCACGCAGGTCACAGGCAGACCGTCCTCGTCAACGGTAGCTACAACTGTAGAGTGTATCTGCTCCACGATAAATTCCAGATAATCTTTTGCCGTCATACTATTGCTCCTTATATGAAGAGTGTGCAGACCACCGCCCGCACACTCTTTTTTTGTTTTATTTGCTGTAATCCATTCTTGCAAGTATCTGCTTGTCGTTGAAAACGGGGTTATCGGAGCCGACGCCGATGAAATCCTTGCCGAAGATATCAAACATATTTCCCCTCATAGTGAACTCCGGCAGCCTTCCTATGAAGCGCTCGCCGTCGCAGAGCATTGCGGTCTGCACAGGGGTCACATATTCTCCCTTGTCGTTGAAGCCGCCGCCTGCCGCCCTTATGGCAACAACGCTCAGGCGTCCGTCCAGCAGCTGCTTTATAGTTTTGTTGCTGCGCTCGATGCAAAAGCAGGTGTAGCCGTTGTAGGGAACATCGGTCATATTAAAGCCTGCGCTGCCGGTGTGAGGAACGCCGTATTTCTCGGCAATTCGTTTGTCGGCATAGCCCGAAAGTATCACTCCGTTTTGAATGTAAACGCGGCTGTCTCCCGGCAGGACAACTCCTTCTCCGTCAAAGAACGGCGTGAACCAGGTCTCATTGTCGGAGACGTTGTGTATCAGGGTGAAGCTGTCAGCAAAGACCTTTTCGCCTATTTTGCCGGAAAGCAGCGAGGTCTTTAAGGCGAGATTTTCCGCCTCAAGACAGTCGGTCAGCTTGCTCAGCAGCCCGTAGTACTGGGTCTGTAGAATAAGCTCCTCCGGAAGCTCCACCGGGTTTGTGAAGCTTTGCAGGTAGTTGTCCGCCATATCGGTGAACTTTTTGAAGTCGAAGCTCCGCTGACCGATGCTGAACCAGCCGTCATCAATATCCTTGCTGTCCTTGTGCTTGAAGCCGATGCCGATGTCGAGGACATTATCGGTGTTGGAATAGTCAAGTCCACAGGAATTCTGTAAGGCCAGCGTTCTTTTATTTGTGCTGACTGAGCCCTTGAAAATGAAATCCGGGAAATGTGCTTTCAGATATTCCACAGTCTCTCGGGCTATATCCATAAGCTCATTATCCGAATATTCCCACTCGGTCTTGTCCCGGTGACGGACGCCTGTTTCGAGGGAGAACTTGTAGGGCCGCTTTAAGACGAGATTATCCTGCGCCTTTCTGTAGCCTTCCTCGCTGTCGAGGCTGCCCTGAACGAACTGTATGCCGGCATACCCGCCGTCGTAGACACGGTAGGAGTAATTTGTTCTGCTATCCTTGTTGAAGGCCTTTATCTTTGATTCCTCTATCTCCACCTCGCGCCAGGAAAAGCCCGAGGTTATAAGCTCTCTTTCCATAATCTGCCCTCCTTAGTTTATTGTCAGCGACTTCACGCGGATAGTCGGGCCTGCCGTAGACACAGGCATGGACTGACCGTTCTTGCCGCAGGTAGATGTGTCGCAGAACTTAAGATCGCTGCCCACAGCATCAATGTCGAAGAGCGTTTTGAAGACGCTGCCTGTCACCACATTGACCCTCAACGGCTCTGCGAGCTTGCCGTTTCTTATGCGGTAGCAGCAGTTGGGCTGCATGGTGAAGGTGCCTTGGCCTGTGCCGTAGTTCACGTCGTAAACGTAAATGCCGTCCTCGACCCCGGCTATGATATCCTCCGGAGAGGTGTCACCCGCTTCCATATAGGTGTTAGTCATTCTCACCATGGGAGGGCAGCCGAAATCCTGGGCTCTGGCGTTGCCGGTCAGCTCCTCATTCAGCGTAGCCGCAGACTTTGCATCGTGCAGCCTGCCTGTCAGCACGCCGTTTTTGATGAGCCAGGTCTCCTTAGGAGCGGTGCCCTCATCGTCGTAGGCTATGTAGCCCCGGTGGAGCATATCGCCGCTATCGCAGATGGAGACCAGATCACTTCCTACCTTTTTCCCTATTACCCATTCCTCCTGCAAGGTCTTGTCATTCAGCATGAAGTCTGCCTCGCTCTTATGTCCGAAGCTCTCGTGGGTGAACATTCCGGTAACGGAGGGCGAAAGCACGCAGACGTAGTCTCCGGGGGTAACATCAACGGCGTTCCTTGCATAGTCAAGATAGCGGTCACGCCGCTCGATTATCTCCTGCTCGTGACCTGCTAACAGCTTAAAGTCCATGCCCTGATATATCTTTCCGCCAGGTGTCTTGATGTCGTCCACTACGAAATCAAACCATATCCAGAAGCCGCATTGCTGAAAGTCCTGCACTATTTCCGCACCCTTGCTGGAATAGAACTCCTTAACGGTGTGTGACTGTGAATAGCCTGCATACCACTGCTTCATCTCAGGAATATTTTCGTCAACACATTCCGATATGTAATGCTGCAAGAGCCCCTCCCGCTGGGAGCGGGTTATCTTTCTCACATCGTTGTCGCCGTCGAAGCGCAGTACCTTGTCCTTGTGTACCTCGTACATCTTAACGACCGGGTCGTTTTCGATATCGGGATTGGCTTCGGCGATGGCGGCCAGACTGTTCAGCTCCGCCTGGATGCTGTTCACGTCATCGGTGACGCTGGTGTACCACAGCTTGCCGTCATACACCCTTATTATCGCGCCCCCAACGGAGGTCTCGCTGTTCTGCATTACTTCGCCGTTCTGCACTCGGTAGCTTGCGGAAGACGTATGCTCGATGCGTATATCTGCATACAGTCCCTTGGGATATTCATACATAGCTATCACTCCTCACTTTCTGTACTGCCTGAAAAAATATTCTCATAGCTACTCCTTGCTGCGGCCGGACTGTTATAAAAAAAGAGTCCCCGAAAACGGGAGCTCTTAAATTTCCGCATATCAGTTCAAGTCCTCCGACCGCGCCTCAGGACTGAATGTGAATGACAGATATTCCCGTTTTCACTGTGAGCATTTGCCCGGTTTTTCATATCATTCACCTGCCTTTCAGTCGATGAGGTAATTATATCATAATTTGAAAGTAATGTCAATAGCTGTCAGAAATCATTGGGCTGTTGCTTCTGACAGAAATGTGGTATAATAATTTTATATGGAGAAATAAGGTAGTGCTTTACGGCGGAAAACAATGTCGCATTTTCCTTTCCCGCTGTATATGTGTATACAGAAACGTTTCATTTGAGGTGAGTCCTTATGACCGACATGGAGCTGCTGGCGCTCTATCGTGACGACGAGAGTACCGCGGTCAGAGAAACTGTCAGGCTCTATTTGCCCTACGTCCGAGCTATCGCCGCCGACAAGCTGGCGGCCTTCACAAAGGAGGACATTGAGGAGACTGTCAGCGATATATTCATTCGCTTCTGGCGCACCGTTGAGGGGGTAGACCTCTCCCGGGGCAGCATCAGGGCTTATATCTGTGTGCTCGCAAAAAGCATTGCTCTCCGCAAAAGAGCGCAGCTTGCCGGAAGACTTGAAACGGAGGGCGGAGATATGCCTGACACAGCCGAAGCAAGCCCCGGTATCTCCCCGGAGGAAAAGAGCGAGATGATAGACGCCCTCTCCCTTCTGCCGGAGGAGGAACGAAGCCTGATACTTATGAAATACTATTTTGGCCTCTCCCATAAGGAGATAGGCAAGGCGCTGCACATCAGCGCCAAGGCCGCGCAGAAGCGCACCGAGCGTGCGCTGAAAAAGCTTAAGGAAAGGATAGGAGGACTTGACGATGACCTTTGAGGATAAGCTCCGGCAGGCGCTGGACGGACTTGACATAGAGCAGGCGGATATGCTGCTCCGGGGCACCGAGCTCCCCCGCGACAGCTCCGCCGGCAGGATCCTCCGCCGCATTTCCAAGCGCGAGCGGGGACATATAAGAGGAATAAGAAGAACGGCAGTGCTTGCCGTCATCATAGCGCTGGCAGCCGTAACTGTTGTGACGGCCGGGGCGGCATACGTTCTCTCCGCCCATAAGGAGTCGATTGACGAGCAGTTCGGCTCTGGCGCCGGGGAGACCTTTGAGAGCCGGGGACTGCTGGACGGCTCGGTATTCGACTCCGAGCATTATACCCTGACGGTGGATACTGTCCTCTGCACAGGTGAGCAGCTGGCGGCAGTCATCACCCTTGAACCTAAGGACGCTGAAACCTTGGAGCATATAAAGCTGCTGCCTCTGCTGGGAATATCCGGCAGGAACTATGATGCATTTGCTTCTCAGCTTTCCGTGCAGGGCTGCGCCCTCAGCGGGGGAGGCTATTCCAGCGGCTTTGACAATAACGACAACCCCACCAAGCTGCTGTTTTTCCTAAACTCCGATTGCTCATGCGCCAAGGGGAAAAGCTATACAGCAAATCTTAAAATAAGCGAGCTCTGCCTGCTGGCGGTTGACGGCGGGGTAGGCTACGGCTCCCGCGATGACGACGAGCTGGAGAAAAAAGCTCTGGGAGAGGTCACTCTCACCTTTGAGAAGAATATCGACTACCGCCACTTTGAGAGTGACGACGGCACAGAGCTTCTGCTGTGCGATATTGGCTTCCGCTGCGGAGCCTATCACGACCTGCACGCCTTCACAGACGAGCCCTCCTTTACCTTTGAATACCGCGACGGCAGCACCCGCACTTTTACGGGGAACGATATCGACAACTTCTCATTCTCGGGAATGGGGCGCTTCGGCGGTAGCTATACCAAAGCCGGATTTGCAAGGCTTAAGGACACCTCCGATGTCACAGCGGTCATTATCGAGGGGTACAGATATGAGGAGGCCGGGGAATGAAAAAGGAAGTGTCAGTTTTGCTGTGCGCGGCGCTGCTTACAGCATGCGCAGAGGGTGAAAGCTCCTCGCAGGGCGGCTCCGAAACGGCAGGCACCTCACAGAGCACCACCACCATTATAAACGTTCTCCCCGGCTCGGAGGAGGACGGCACCTACAACGGCGTTACTTACCTGTTTCAGGACGGGATGCCGGTGCTCTCCTTTGACAGGAGATACAGTAAGATATGCGACACCTACCCGGACAAGACAGTGCTGGTCTGGGCGCTGGACACCGATGTTCGCTTTGAAGGTGAGCTCAACGAGTATCTTGTTTCACAGGGCAAGGACTACGTCATCTGCTTTGACAATATCCTCTTCGGTGCCGACCTTTTCGGCGTGAACGGCGAGCCGGTCTCATATACCGTGAAGCTGGACAGCGACCTTGCCGCCGGGGCGGAGTATGATATCATCGGCAGCGGCGGGGTCTATATGAACATCGACGGCTTTGCCGGCACCTACCGCCGCTGCGCCGACAAGGGATATTTTATCCCGCTGGGCAGCTATCTCTCCGACACCGAAGCCGGCAAAAAGCTCTATGCCCTTATGCCCGAAAAATACTGGGACACCCTGCGCATTGACGGCAGCATCTATGGCTTTGACGGCGAGCTGACCTCGCTGAAATATGAAACAGGCTTCAAGCTCAACACCTCACTTGTTGAGAGTGAGGGCATCGACGGCGGCTCATTCACCGGCAGTTATTATGACACCGTCTCACAGCTTGTTGAGCGCTGCAAGGGGACGGATATGATGCTGCAATTCAACCAGCTCTACTCGCTGGCGCAGGAGTGCGCCCCGGGGGAGCTTGTGACCCAGTGCGTATACATTGAGGACGGAAAGGCGAAAAACATCTTCGAGAGCGAGGAGGCCGTCCGACTGTTTGACAAGGTCTGCGAGGGGTTTGTCAGCGGGAACGTTTACCCTCTGAATGCGACTACTGACTTCACAAGGCTGCTGGCAGCCACACGCTCCTATCAGGGCGGCGGGTTTATCTATGAGGGCACAGTGACCTCAAAGGGAAATGGCATTCAGGGGCAGATGCCCGCCCTGCTGCGCTTTCCAGACACCGCACCCGACATAGGTTTTGCGGATACGGCGACGGGGATATACTCCGGCTCGGAGCATAAGGATATGGCATTCGACGCTCTGGCAACAGTTATGTCCGACCCTGAGCTTAACGACCTGCTCTGCTTCGGCCCGGACAGACGGTATGAGGACGGCGTTGTTGCCGTCACTCCGGAGAGCAGCTTCAACACTCTGGGAATAGAAAATCTTCTGCTGCGCTCGCCCCGTTCGGACGAGAACATCGCCGCACGAGATAAGCTCTATAAGGCCTATGAGCAGACTGACGCCGTCACAGCCCCCAAAGAGCTTGACCTATCCGCCGTCGAGGGACAGATAAGCAGCACTAATATGACAGTCATAAATATCCCGGTGTTTTTCCCTGGCGGGGAATACAGCACCGGCAGCGAGTACCTTGAGGAGCTGAACCGCCAGCTCTACAGTCAGGGCTTGCAGAGCATAATAGACGAAATAAACCTACAGCTGGAGGCAAAACAATGAAACGACTTATTGCAATCTTATCCGCGGCGGCACTGCTTGCAGGCTGCGCCGAAAGTGGCAGCTCATCTCAGGCAGACAGCTCCGCTCCCGACAGCGAAGTGCAGACCACTACCACCGCCACCTCACAGACAAGGCATATCGCCGAGCCCTACCCTTGGGAGGACTACGAGCAGCCGGAGCCGGTGACGGAGCTTAAAAGCTCCAAATACCCCGAAAAGCCGCATCTTAGGGTGATGCTTGCCAAAAACAGAGGATATCGTCTCGAACTGCTCGATGCTTTCAACGAGAAGCTTGATGAGCGCGGGCTGGATTTTGCCATCGACCTTGTTATGATAGACGAAATGGAAAAGCACCCGATGACCTACTGCCGTGAATGCTTTGAAGGCGGCACCGTACCGGATATCATAATGACAGGTACGGGGGTTCCCGAGGAAGTCGCAGCTTCGGGCTTCCCTGATGGCTATGAGCCCCACGAGAACACCTACTGGGAGTGCGTGAAAAACGGCTGGCTGGAGCCTCTTGACAGTTATCTTTCGCAGGGTGACGGAGCAAAGCTCAAGGAGATCCTGCCTGTCTCGCTTACAGAGTCTCTGACCGACAGCGCGGGGCATATCTACGGGTTCGGCTGTTGGAACTCAACAGCACCTGTACTGACATTCTACAAAGAAACAGCGGAAAAGTACGGCTTTGATATTTCGGCCTTTGACGGCAGGCTGTCGTCATTGGAGCCTACCCTCAAAAAAATGAAGCAGGACGGGATCGCCGGCCTTGCTGCCGGGGACTGGGGCGCAGATATGGTTTTTGAAGAATACCTCGGCTTCTCCCTTGACACAAGCGGTATCTATATCAACGAGAACACCGGCAGAGCCGAAAATCTGTTTGAGAACAGCGAGTTCATCGCCTTGGCGGAGCTTATGGAGCATTACAGATCCGCCGGCTATGCCTTTGACGCTGCAAAGGCCGATCTGGCTGTAATGAAGCCTCTGTGCACTATCGGTCAGATGAGCCTTTTGGCAGACCCCGGTACGGTGCAGGTGCCTATCGGGAAATACTACTACTCCAACAGCTACCGAAATGCTGTTTTCGGCATATCCTCTGCCTCGCAGCACAAGAATGAAGCCTTCGAGCTACTGCGGCTGCTGTATTCCGACAAGGAGCTTGCGCTGCTTTTCTCCTGCGGAGAGGAGGGGACGGACTATACCGTTACAGACGAAACGATAGTGATAAACAACGATGCACAAGTCCCGTTCAGAGGGCTTTGGGTGGACGTGTCACCTGTAAACGAGGAGCTGCTCCCTCCTGTCGCTTTCAGATGGAGCAAAGAGAAGCCCGATGAGATCGAGGGCGAATCCGCAGACAAGGCGGAGATACTGGAGGCGGCCTCAGGAAACAGCAGACGTTCAGCGATGTATAGCGTTACCCTCCCCGACGATCTGCTTGAACGGCTGAAGCCCGTAGCGAAGATCTATGCGGACAATTATAAGCTGTTCCTCGGAACTACCCTTGACGGAGCAGAGGAAACGCTGGAACGCGCCAACGAAAAGCTCAAAGAAGCGGGCATTGACGAGTTGCTTGAAGAGGTCAACAAATACATTACGGAGAGAACGGAATGAAAAAGCTGATGACAATACTATCCGCCGCAGCGCTGCTCCTTGCGGGCTGCGGCAAGCCGGAGGATAAGTCCTCCGACAGCTCCGGCAGCGGCTGGCGGCTGGTGTCCACCTGGGATATGTATGAGGAGGAAAAGCACGGCTCCTTCGTGCTGGATCAGAACGGCAGGCTGGATTTTCTCGACCTTGAAACAATGGAGCGCACTCCCTTCTGCAACGATGCTACCTGCAGGCACGAGCCGCTCAAGGGCTCGGAGGACGAGTGGAACGGAAAGGTCTGCGCCGCCTACGGCAAGTACAATCACCCCTTCCTGTACTCGGATAAGCTCTACTACTTCCGCAGCACCGAATTTGAACAGCGTGAGGACGGTATGCTCTCACAGGGCGTGCAGCTTTGGCAGTGCGATGTGGGC
>JAFUTK010000040.1 GCA_017471405.1 Ruminococcus sp. | reverse complement strand
GGCGGCCGCAGGTATTACAGAAGAAGATACAGCCCGATATACCTGCTGTATGAATCCTTCTCCAGCAATGCCGATATGCCGCCGCTGCTGCTGAACCTTCTGAGCTACGCCTTCTGGGCGATAATCAGCGGGCTTATATTCCTTCCGCTTCAAAGAGTCTGGAAGCTCCCCCAGATATCCATCGTGGCATTCGGCTGCTTTGTGGGAATGATAATAATGATAGCCGAGCGTTACAACAACGAGGATATGACCTTCGGCGAGGCGGTAAAGGCAAGCCTTATCGAGATTGCGCTGTTCCTGATATTCACCGTTATAACGGTGGGAACGATATTTTTCTGACAGTACAGATATGACTTATATAAATACAGGAGGTAGATACCAATGGCAAAGATACAAATGAAAACACCATTAGTCGAGATGGACGGCGACGAGATGACAAGGATCATCTGGCAGGAGATAAAGGATATCCTGCTGACCCCCTACATCGACCTTAAGACCGAGTATTACGACCTGGGACTTGTCCACAGAAACGAGACCAACGATCAGGTAACAGTAGACTCCGCCAACGCCACCAAGAAATACGGCGTTGCGGTAAAGTGCGCAACCATTACGCCCAATGCCGCAAGAATGCCGGAGTACAACCTGAAGGAGATGTGGAAGTCTCCTAACGGCACCATCAGAGCAATGCTGGACGGCACCGTTTTCAGAACTCCTATTCTCGTCAAGGGCATCACCCCCTATATCCCCACCTGGACAAAGCCCATCACCATTGCCCGTCACGCCTACGGCGACGTTTACAAGAACGTGGAAATGAAGTGCCCTCAGGGCTCCAAGGCAGAGCTGGTGCTGACCGACAAGGACGGCAGCGAGACCCGCGAGACCATCTTTGATTTCAAGGATACCGCCGGCATCATTCAGGGCCTCCATAACCGCGAGGATTCCATTTCCTCATTTGCACGCGCTTGCTTTAACTTCGCTCTGGATAAAAAGCAGGACATCTGGTTCGCCTCCAAGGACACTATCTCCAAGAAGTACGACCACACCTTCAAGGACATCTTCCAGGAGATATTTGACAAGGAGTACAAGGAGAAGTTTGAGGCTGCCGGCATTGAGTATTTCTACACTCTCATTGATGACGCCGTTGCAAGAGTTATCCGCTCCGAGGGCGGCTACATCTGGGCTTGCAAGAACTATGACGGCGATGTTATGAGTGATATGGTAGCCACAGCCTACGGCTCGCTGGCTATGATGACCTCCGTTCTGGTTTCTCCCGACGGCGTTTACGAGTACGAGGCTGCTCACGGCACCGTTCAGCGCCACTACTACAAGCACCTAAAGGGTGAGGAGACCTCCACCAACTCGGTGGCGACCCTCTTTGCCTGGACCGGCGCTCTGCGCAAGCGCGGCGAGCTGGACGAGCTTCCCGAGCTTATGGCCTTCGCCGACAAGCTGGAGCAGGCTACTATCCAGACTATCGAGGACGGCGTTATGACCGGTGACCTTTACCTGCTCTCCAAGCTGGAGAACAAGCGCAAGGTCAATACCGAGGATTTCCTTAAGGCCGTTGACGAGAGGCTCAAAAAGCTGCTTTGATAATTAAATATAAGCATCGGGTGTTCTTCTGCTTTCGGGTAGGAGAACACTTTTTTTATTCCGAGCCGCTGTGCGGCTCGGAATATATCCGCAAAGTAATACTCTCCCCATACGGGGAGAGTATTACTTTGCGGCAGGAAAGCTGTTTTTGATGTACTACTGATTAGCTCTGGCGGCAAACGGGCATACTCCAATGAGAGTAACTACCCGAGAGGAGAGGTAAGCTTTGGCAGAAAAGAAAAACGACCGCTATGCCGTTGCGGGAACGGTAAACGAAACGCTGGATAGGCTCAAAAAGCTGCTGGGCGGCAGCGCAGACCTCAACACCGCCGATGCGGAGATAAACGGCGTCCGCTGCGCTGTGGCGACTATCGAGGGAATGGCGTCGGCGCAGCTGCTGTCGGAGCTGGTGCTGCGGCCTATGGCGGAGCTGGCAGGCAGCGAGGAGCAGACACCTCAGAGCCTTTTCTCCCTCATTTCGGAAAGGAGCCTGCTGACCGCCGACAGAACGCTGACCTCATCATTGGAGCAGGCGGCGGAGCTGATGTTCTCCGGCTTTGCGGCGGTGTTCGTGGAGGGGTCGCAGCAAGCGGTGCTGTTTGGCGTGCAGGGCTATGAGAAAAAGGCAGTGAACGAGCCCACCGGGGAGCACAACGTAATGGGCTCGCAGGAGGGCTTTACAGAGGTGCTGCGAACCAACATCTCCCTTGTCAGGCGGCGAATGAAAACGCCCTCATTGCGCCTTGAGCAGCTCAGGGCAGGGAGTAGGACCGGCACTGATATCTGCTTGGCATACCTTGCGGGACGCGCCGACAGCGCCCTTGTCACCGAGCTTAAAAGGCGGATAAAGGGGCTTGAGCTGGACACCGTCCTGACCTCGGGAATGTTAAAGCCCTACCTTGAGGACGGTGAGGGGGTAAGGCTCTTTTCGGAGATAGGCTCCACCGAGCGCCCGGACGTAGTATGCGCAAGGCTCAACGAGGGCAGGGCGGTGCTGCTCATCGACGGCAGCCCCTTTGCGCTTATCTGCCCCTCGCTGTTTGTCGAGAGCTTCCGCACCGTAGACGATGCCTGCTCCAAGCCTTATTTCGTACTGCTGATGAGGGTGGTGAGGTTCATTGCATTTTTCTTTGCGGTTATGTTCCCGGGGATATATGTTGCGGCGGCGAACTTCCACCCGGAGGCACTGTCGCTGAAGCTGCTGTTAAACCTCGCCGCCTCCGAAAGCTCTACGCCATATTCGCTTTTTGTGGAGATGCTGATAATCACGGTGCTGCTGGAGCTGATGAAGGAGGCCTCTGTGAGGATGCCGAAGGCGGTGGGCAGCGCTATCTCCATTGCGGGAGGGCTGGTCATCGGGGACGCGGCAGTGAAGAGCGGGATAATCTCCTCGCCGCTGCTGATAATCGTAGGGCTGACGGCAACGGCCTCCTTTGTGATACCCGGGCTCTCGCAGCAGACCTCAGTGCTGAGGCTTGTGTATATCCTTGCGGGAGGCACATCGGGCTTCTTCGGGATAGCCGTAGTCTCGGCGATGATAATGTGCAACGCCGCCGCCACCGGAATGGGAGGCATACCCTATACCGCGCCGCTGCTGCCATTCTCCCGCAAGGGTGCCGCGGATATCCTCTCCCGCCGAAGTCCCAAGGCGCTGGAGCAAAGCCATACGGTCATCTCCGAGCTTTCTGAGAGGGAGGGGGTGAGCCGATGAAGCCTCTGACGATGTATCAGACCGCAGCGCTTATGCTCTGTTTCACAGCCGCTCACATTTTTACCCTCCGCCCGGAGGGTGCGAATCTTGTGGTATGCATAGGAGCCGAGACGGCAGCAGCGGGAATAGTGTTTGTCATAGCTATTATCATAAACAGCCTGCCGGCGCTTCACGGCTGGGCGGGTAAGGCTGTGTCAGCCCTTGCGGGGACATTTTTTCTCGCGGCGTTTTTGTTTATCCTTATAGGCTACTGCGAGGAAGTGCAGTTTAGTTTCCCCGAATTCTACTCGCTGCCTATGACGGCAGCGGTGCTGGCAGCTGCGACGGTCTACTGCGCCTCTATGGGGCTTTCGGGATGCGTCAGGAGCGCCTGTGCGGCGGTGGTGATGACTGTTATTGTACTTGCAGTGATGAGCGGAGGTGCGGCCTCCGGCTTTGACCCGGACAGGCTGAATTTAGCTGTTTCCGATAGGGAGGGGCAGTTCACAAGGCAGCTGATAAGTGCCCTTGCACGTTCCTGGGAGCTGCCGCTGCTGGTGCTGCTGATGCGCCGCACCGGCAGACCGGTCAGAGCGGCGGCACTCTACGCCCTCGGCAGGGCAGCCCTGACCGCCGGGATACTGACTGTCTGCGCCGGGGTGCTGGGGTCTGTGGGGCAGGAGCGTCAGCCGGTAATGATGCTGGCCTCCTTTGCAAAGACGGTGATAGTTGAGCGGTTCGATGCGCTGATGCTGCTGTTCTGGACGCTCTGCACCCTGCTGGCGGGAGCGGGGCTGCTGTGGGCAGCTTGGCACTGCCTGCAAGGCGTTATGGGAAAAGCGGAAAGGAGAAAGGCATGAAAAGGGTGTATTTCTTTCTGACGGCTATGCTGCTTATCTTCACCAGTGCCGGCAGCCGAGACACCGTTGCCTCCCTTGACAGGGCTATGGTACACGCCGTAGGCATCGACATTTCCGACGAGGGCTACAGCGTCACCCTACAGATATTCCACCCTGACGGCGAGGGCAGCGATACCAAGCTGGACCCGGGCAAATCCAATATGCTGGTGGTCTCTGCTCCGGCAGCGACGGTGGAGAGGGCCGTCAGCCTCTGTGAGGACAAGCTGGGGGAGTTTCTGTTCATCGGGCACGTTCAGGTGATAGTGCTGGGGCGAGGTGTAGAGCCGAAGGACCCGGAGGGGCTGTTCTCATATTTTCTGAAAAGCAGGGAGAGCTATCTCGGTGTGCAACTGGCCTCCACCGATGGGACAGCGAGAGAGCTTCTGGAAGCGGAGCTCACCGAGGGTGCAGTAGCGGCTCAGAACATTGTCAGCGTCATTGAGCGCAGCCGGGAGAATTCTGACTCCGTTGCCTGTGATCTGCTCTCGGTTCTGAACAGTGAGAGCGGGGACTACGCAATGCCGAGGCTAAAGCTGGAGGGCTCTTCCGAAGATAAAAAGAAAGAGCAGCGGCTCCTCTCCGACGGGGCGCAGGTGTTCACTGACGGCAGGCGAAGCTTCACACTTGACGTTGGGGAATGTGCGGCGTTGGCTCACTTGCTGGGAGAGGAGCATCGCTCAGTTGTCGAGCTTGAGACGGATAGCGACACTGCCGGATTTACCCTCAAAAGTGAGGGGACAGAGGTAAGTGTCTTAAAGCAAGGGGACAGGCTGCTTTGCCGGTTTGAGGTGGAGCTTTCGGTGCAGCGGGATCAGAGCACTGCTGTGCGCTTAGGCGGGGAGCTGCCGCTGAGTGAGCTTGAGAAAAAGCTCACATCGGAGTCTCAGGCGCTTAGTAAGCGCCTATACACCGAAAAGACCGACCTTTTAAACCTCACCCGCCGTATAAAGGCCAAATACCCGCAGGTCTGGCTCGACTGCTCAGAGAGCGCAGACACGCTCCTTTCGCTGACCTACGTAGAGATAAAAGTGAGCTGCGTCGAAAAATAAGCTAACTGTCCAAAAAAATGGCCTGACAAATTCTCGAGCTGTGGTATAATAAAGATGAAGAACAAACCATCGACGTGAAAGGAAGGCATAAAATGGACAGAGTAATAAAGATCATAGGCAATGCGGTCATAGAGCGGGTGGAGCGAGCCTGCGAGGACAGCGAGAGCTGGGGCAGGAGAGCCTGCTTCGTGGGCTTTGAGGGGTATCTGGTCATCAAGATGACCGATGATGGCAGAATGTATGCCGTCATCGACAATAACCAAAGGTGCATCTCCACCAGCTGCGGGGAGCTTACCCTCACCGCCGACTGCGCTGTGTTTTCTACCAAAAACAGCACCTACACCTTCCGCCTTGTCCGCGAGGCTAAGGCGGGCTGAAACGCGGCGGCTGACGCCGCCGCTCAAATTATAATGAATAGTGAATAATGAAAAATGAATAATCAAGGAATCGGCTAACGCCGATGATTTTTGCGCCTCTTCGGGGCGCTTTTTTCTGGGGGTTGAAAAATCTGCCTGAATGTGGTATGATTTAGGTAGTGTAAATTATATATGGAGGAGGGAGAGCATGATTCCCGCACTTGAAAAGCCGGTTACATATATCAAGGGCATAGGCCCCAAGAAGGCCGAGCTCTATGCCAAGCTGGGCATCAGCACCGGCTATGACCTGCTCTGCCATTTTCCCAGAGATTATATCGATTTCTCCCAGCCCTGTGAGATAGCCTCCGCTCCGCTGGAGGAGCCCTGTGTCGTAAGGGCAAGGCTTGTCAAAAAGCTTGCCCCCGCCTTTATCAGAAGGGGTATGACCATCTATAAGGCCGTCCTCACCGATGACACCGCCGACCTGACGCTGATGATATTCAACGCCGAGTTCCTGTTCCGGAGCCTTGTGGAGCGCAAGGAGTATATCCTCTACGGCAAGATGTCCGGCAACTTCCTCCGCCGGGAGATGAGCTCCCCTATGATAATACCCGCCGACAGCCCCGACCTTATCCAGCCGCTTTATCACCTGACTGACGGCCTCAGCCAGAACGTCCTGCGGCAGAATATACACAGCGTTCTTTCAAGCATTGGCGGGGATATCTACGAGCCGCTGCCAAAACGGATAACCGAGAAATATAACCTCTGCTCGCTGGATTATGCTTTTGAGAATATCCATTTTCCCAGAGATGCCCACTCCCTCGCCGTCGCCAAGAGGCGCCTCGTCTTTGAGGAGCTGATGACCCTGCGGCTGGGTATGAGGCTGCTGAAAAACCGCAGCATCACCGTCACCGGCTGCACTATGACCCCTGCCGACCTGACGGAGTACTATTCCTCGCTGCCCTTTGAGCTCACCGGCTGCCAGCAGAGAGCCATAGCCGAGTGCTGCGCGGATATGTGTCGCAGCTACCCTATGAACCGCCTTATTCAGGGAGACGTAGGCTCCGGCAAGACCGCCGTTGCGGCAGGAGCGGCCTTCTTTGCCGCCCGCAGCGGCTACCAGACCGCTCTTATGGCTCCCACTGAGATACTGGCCTCCCAGCATTACGAGACCCTAAAGGGCTTCTTGGAGCCACTGGGAATAAAAGTCGCGCTGCTGACCGGCTCCCTCACTCCCAAAAACAAAGCCGCCCTTAAGGAGCAGATAAAGAACGGAGAATACGGCGTCGTGGTGGGTACCCACGCCCTCGTGCAGCAGACCACTGAGTTTTCCCGGCTGGGACTGGTCATCACCGATGAGCAGCACCGCTTCGGCGTCGGTCAGAGGGAGACCCTTGCCTCCAAGGGAGAGAACCCCCACAAGCTGGTAATGTCCGCCACGCCTATCCCCCGCACTTTGGCTATGATGATATACGGCGACCTTGAGCTCTCCGTCCTTGACGAGCTTCCAAAGGGGCGACAGAAGATAGAGACCTACGCCGTCACCGGAAAGCTCCGGCAGCGGGCGCTGGGCTTCGTCCGAGATAGATTGGACGAGGGCAGGCAGGGATATATCGTCTGCCCTATGATCGAGGAAAACGATATGGAGCTGAAAAACGCCACCGATTACGCCGAGAAGCTGGCTAGCAACGAGTTCAGAGCCTATCGCGTCGGACTGCTTCACGGCAAGATGCCCGCCGCCGACAAGGACAGGGTAATGCGCAGCTTCAAGGAGCACGAGCTTGACCTGCTGGTATCCACCACTGTGGTTGAGGTAGGCGTGGACGTCCCCAACGCCGTTATAATGGTAGTTGAGAACGCAGACCGCTTCGGCCTCTCCCAGCTGCATCAGCTGCGGGGAAGAGTAGGGCGGGGCAGCTACCAAAGCTACTGCATACTTATCACCGACAACGTCACCGAAGACAGCATCCGTCGGCTGAAAATACTTTCCTCCACCTCCGACGGCTTCAAGATTTCCGAGGAGGACTTAAAGCTGCGCGGCCCCGGAGATTTCTTCGGCAGCCGTCAGCACGGCCTGCCAAAAATGAAGATAGCGGATATGTCCTCCGACACCGAGTTGCTGCAATTGGCTCAGCAGGCCGCTGATGAGATAATCGCATCTGACCCCACCCTTGACTCCACCGAGAACAAGGGCCTTCGGGAGCTGGCGGAGAAGCTCTTTGAGCGAGGAACGGAAGCGTAAACGCTGCGGCTGTCGCCGCCGCTCAAATTATATTGAACAATGAATAACGAATAATGAATAATAAAGGAGTCCGCTGTCGCGGACGTATCTGCGCTTACGCGCAAATAAAAAGCGCCCCACGGGGCGCTTCTTTTTATCCTTTTTCTTTGAGCTCACCGCTGCGGTAGGCAGCCATAAGCTCCCGCAGGTCCTCTATCTGCGCCGCCAGCTCGCGGCCCTTGTCGGTGTCAGAGATGTTCGCCCGGCGGGGAAGCTTCTCAACTAAATGTATCTCCGGAGTGTGCTCGCTTTCGCCGGAGATGAAGGGCTTGTGCTCCGCTAAATTCAGACTGTGGGAGTCGTATATCAGCGTGTAGCCCGCAATGCCGGTGGTGCGCTGATAGGCCTTGGATATCCCCCCGTCAATGACGAACAGCCGCCCGCCCGCCTTCACAGGGCTCTCACCGTTCTTTATCTTCACAGGAACGTGCCCGTTGATGATGTGCCCTCTCTTCGGGTCAAGCCCGAACTCCGAGAGTATCCGCCCGCAGACCTCCTCGCTCTCGGAGAAGTGATAGTAGGCGTTGTAGCTCTCCTTATGCAGCTCCTTTTCGGAAAGGAAGTACCTCTCAAAGAAAGCCATCTTGTCCTTGCCGTAGAGAGGGGAACGCGCCCCGCTCCAGAGGTACCACATCATGTCAGCAGCCTCCTGCTGCTCGGCGCAGCGGTGCATAACAAAGGCCTTGTTGGCGATCTCGTCCAGCTTGTCAAGCAGAGCCTTGCCTCGGTATTTTTCCCCGCCGACAGTCAGGCTCATAAACGAGCCGTCATCGTGCATGGGTATGCAGCCGTGGAATAGCAGATTGCCGTTTATGGTCTTGTACATCGAGCCCTTGGAGTAGAGGAAGTGAATGTGCTTTGAGAGCCTCTCACTGTGCCGGAAGGAGGCATCCAGCACGTTCATCAGCTCCTCCTCGCCCTCGGAGAGCTTAAGCGGGTCGTCCGGGTCAACGGTGGGGAAATTGGTGTCCAGCAGGCTGTAGGTGCTGCCCTCCAAAGTGACGGTTCCGCTGCGGAAATCCGTCTGACGGAAAATATCCCGTCCGCTCATCTCCCACTCCGGGTGGCGTTCGATGAGCTGACCCTCCAGCTTTAGCTGAATGACGGTTATGGCCTTGTGCATCTTCGCCACAAGGGAGGTGTCTACCGGGTCGTAGATGTTGTCGTCCAGCGTCTGGGGCATAAAGAGGGAGCAGGGGTCGTCCTTGTATTCCTCCCCAGCGAATACCGCCAGAGCCCGCAGGTTTAGGCCGTAGCCGTCCTCCAGGACGTCGAAGTTGTTGTATCTCATAGAGATGCGGATAACGTTGGCGATGAGCGCCCTGCATCCGGAAACAGCCCCCATCCAGCTGATGTCGTGGTTGCCCCACTGAATGTCGATGTCGTGCATCCTCATCAGCTCGTCCATAATGATGTCTGCCCGGGGGCCTCTGTCGTAGATGTCCCCGATGATGTGCAGGCTGTCTACCGCCAGCGACTGTATCAGCTCGCAGAGGGAGCGGATAAACCTGTCGGCGATGCCGGTGTCAAGTATGGTGGTGATTATCTCGTCGTAGTAGTATTCCTTCACCACATCGTCGGTGACGTTGAGCAGCTCGTCCAGAATGTAGACCATATCCTCCGGTATCTGCTTTCTCACTCTCGAACGGGTGTACTTTGCCGACACCGCCTCGCAGACCAGTATCAGCCGGTAGATGGTCAGCCGTCGCCATTCGTCGGTGAGGCCGCCGGAGGCCTGCAGCTTTTTCAGCTGCTTGCCGGGATAGTAGATGAGGTTCGCCAGCTGCTCACGCTCCGCACTGGAAACGGTCTTTCCCAGCGTCAGGTCTATCTTTATCTTTATCATTCCCGAGGCGCTTTTGAGCATATGCAAAAAGGCATCATATTCGCCGTGCATATCGCTGAAAAAGTATTCCGTCCCCTTGGGCAGGCTCCTTATGGCGGAGAGGTTGATTATCTCCGAGGCGGCGCTGTTCACCGTAGGGAACTCCTTAGCCAAGAGCTTGAGATATTTCTTATCCATATGTCACCTCTTTTTCAGCTCTGCCATTGCCGCAAAGTGCAGCACGTCAAATTCCTCCGGAGCGATGCGGTCAAGCAGCTCGGTGTGCTCCCGCTCCCACGAGGCAAGTCCCTCTTTGTTAAGTGACGCCCCCACGCCTCGGCAGGCCTTCATTCTGCCGTTCCAGCTCTCCCGGGTGAAGTGAACGTTTAAATCAAACTCCTCGTGGTATACAAGCTCAAAATGCTCGTATACCTCATCGGGGATAAATATGGGGTGCCTTGTCTCGCCCGCTCCTGTCCAGCCGGGACTGTATTTCAGCACCAGCTCCTCGCTGGCTCCGGCTATTTTATCCTCGAAGGGGAGCCATTCCATACTCAGCACCAGCAGCCTTCCCTCCGGCTTTAAAAGCCCCGCCAGCAGCGGTGAGGTAACCTTGTGGTCGAAGTACCAGAAGCACTGGCAGGCGGTGATGACGTCAAAGCTCTCCCTTGGCAGGCCTATCTTTTCGGTGGGAGAGACGATGAAGCGGATATCCATACCCTCCTCTGCTGCAAGCCTTTTTGCCTGCTCAATTTGCTGCTCTGATATGTCCGCACCCGTCCATTTCGCGCCGAAGCGGTACATATTTCTCGGCAGCACGCCTGTGCCGGTGCCGATATCCAGCACCTCCTGTCCTAAAACGCAAAGCCCCCGCCGAACGATGTGCTCATAGAATTCCTGTGGGTAGATATCCCTGTATTTTGCATAATCGGAGGAAGCTCTTCCCCAGTCGAAGGGCTTGCCGCCGTCGATCCTCTTATCGGTGATGTCCATAGCATCTCCCCCTTTATGTTTAAAAGTGTTATTGCGATAAATCAGAATTTGCGGGGCACGCCCCCGCGGCGAATTCACGCTGCGCTCCCGTTGGTCGCTTGGGTGTGTACGGGAGTGTAGTCTGCGCACCGCGACCGGAGTTTGTTCGTGCTGTGACCGCAGGTGCTCGCATTCCACAAGGTGTG
>JAFUTK010000039.1 GCA_017471405.1 Ruminococcus sp. | reverse complement strand
TCGCTTGTTGTCAAGTTGTTGTTTCCAAATATAGTCATTAGTGTATTCATAATACTCATTTGTTTTCCCTCCTTAAAGTGTTTTATAGTTTCAACATCTTTACATTATTATACAATATATTATTTGTATTGTCAACATCTTTAATACATTTTATATTAAATTGTTTTATAATAAATTAAATATTTTTTAACTTTGAAATTGTTGAGTAATATATTATAATACTAATAGCAGAGTTTGCGGCAGAAAAGGGTATTCCCCGCCGCAGGTGGGGAATACCCTTTTCTGAAACCCGCCGAGCCGCGCAGCGGCGAGGCATTATTTGAATGAAAGGAGCGGTCTGATGAAAAACGGCAAGGTCATACTCACCCTTGACGAGTATCGGATTAAGCGCGGAATAAGCAAGTACAAGCTCATCAAAAACTGCAATTTGAGCCCTGCACAGCTCAACTCCTACTGCCGAAACAAGGTCGCCCGGATAGACCTCCCCGTATTGGCGCGGATATGCGATTACCTTGAGTGCGAGATATCCGATATCTTGAAATACGTCCCCGAAAGCGAATAACAGCCCTTTGCATAATGACGAAAGGACTGTTATTTTTTTGTGCACATTTTTCCTTGGAAAATTCCCCCGCCCCCTTGCATTTTCCGGAAAGCGTGCTATAATATAAATAGAACATATATTCGATTTGAAGAAAGAAGTGTCGATATGAGCCTGACAAGGACTTACGTTGCTATAGATCTGAAGAGCTTCTATGCCTCGGTGGAGTGCGCCGACAGGGGGCTCGACCCGCTGGACACAAACCTTGTGGTGGCGGACGAGAGCCGGACGGACAAGACCATCTGTCTGGCGGTGTCGCCGTCGCTGAAGGCCTACGGCATCTCCGGCAGGGCAAGGCTTTTTGAGGTGATACAGAGAGTGGAGGAGGTCAACGACGAGCGCAGGCTGCGCTCTCCCGGCGGGAGGCTGCGGGGTTCCTCTTGCTTTGGCAGCGCGCTGGCAAGGCACCCCGCAATGAAGCTGGATTACATCGTCGCTCCCCCGCGAATGGCGCTTTATATGAAGGTCAGCGCAAAAATTTACAGCATTTACCTGCGCTATGTCTCGCCGGAGGATATCTTCGCCTACTCCATAGATGAGGTGTTCATCGACGCGACGGACTACCTGAACGCCTACGGCGGCTGCGCCCGCACCTTTGCTATGACGCTGGTTAGGGACGTTTTGAGGGAAACCGGCATAACCGCCACTGCCGGCATCGGCACCAATCTCTACCTAGCCAAGGTGGCTATGGACATCGTCGCCAAGCATATCCCCGCTGATAAGGACGGAGTGAGGATAGCCGAGCTTGACGAGCACAGCTACCGCCAAAAGCTCTGGGCTCACACCCCAATCACCGATTTCTGGCGGGTGGGAGCGGGCATCTCCGGCAGGCTGGAGCGTATGGGGCTGCGCACTATGGGGGACATCGCCCGAGCCTCCACCGACGGCTACCAGCTGGGAATGCTATACAAGTCCATGGGCAAGAACGCCGAGCTGCTCATAGACCACGCCTGGGGCTTTGAGCCTACGGGGCTTAAAGACGTCAAGGCCTACCGCCCCTCCACCAACAGCCTCTCCACCGGGCAGGTGCTGACCCGCCCCACTGAGTTCGAGACCGCCCGGTTGATACTCTGGGAGATGGCGGAAAAGCTCTCCCTTGACCTGGCGGAAAAGGGGATAGTCACTGACCAGCTGGTGCTGACCGTCGGCTACGACCGGGCAAGCCTCATAAGAGGGGAGTGCTCCCGGGAAACGGTCCGGGATTGGTACGGCAGAGAGATACCGAGGCACTCTCATGGCACCGTCCATCTCGACCGCCGGAGCTGCTCCGCGAGGAAGATATGCGACGCCGCAATGGAGCTGTTTGACAGGATAGTGGACTACTCGCTGCTGGTCAGGAGAATGTATCTGGTGGCCTGCAGCGTCATCAGGGAAAAGGATATCCCGGAGTGCGAGAAATGCGTCCAGCTGGACTTTTTCTCCCTGAACTCGGGGGAGGAGCTGATAGAGGAGGAACGCCGGGAGCAGCGGGAGCAGGCACTGCAGCTGGCAGTGCTGAAGCTGCGCCGCAGGTATGGGAAGAACGCTGTACTCAAGGGGAAGAACTTCCTCGAGGGTGGCACCGCTATCGAGCGTAATGCACAGATAGGCGGGCATAGGGCGTAAGAACATAAAGAACGGTGAGAAAACGGTATCTGCCTTTGGAATTTGAGATACTGATAGAGACTGTAAGATTCCGAATTAAGCCCTCACACTTTCGGCAGCACATTGAATTATGTTTGTTTAAGAAACGCCTTATTAAAGGAGGCCTTACGATGTCCGGCTATGACGATATAATAGATATGCAGTACCCCTTTGGGCTGCCGAGGCAGCGAATGAGCCTCAGCGACCGTGCCGCGCAGTTCGCCTCCTTCAAGGCGCTTACCGGTTTCGAGGACGAGATAGACGAGGCCGTCCGCCCCACCAGTCAGCGCCCTGAAACGGACGAGTCAGCGGCGGAGGTTATAGACAGAAGGCTGATGCAGCTAAACGACAGGATATCCCAAGGGGAGCAGCCGCAGGTCAGAATAGTTTATTTTGTCCCCGATGAAAAAAAGGAGGGCGGCAGCTATGTGACGCTTGAGGCTACGGTAAAGCGCATAGACAGTATTTTTGGCAATATCCTGACGGCGGAGGGCATCACCATACCTATCTCTGATATCTATGGGCTGTATGGGGATATGTTTGAGGGGGAGCTCACATAACTTAATTTACCGAAAATTCCTTTCGAGGCAAAAGCTTCGAAAGGAATTTTCCATTATTATGAAACTGCACAAATTTCAAACGTTTGAAAAATAAATAAATGTTAACTTTGCTGTTTTTGTTTGACAAATCTATTGTATTGTAGTATAATAAAAAGGTATTAATATCTTACGCCCCGGGGAGATGAGGTCATGACGGATAAGGAACTGCGTAAGCTGAAAAGAGCAGAGCTTATCGAGCTTGTTTACTATTTGAAAAAAGAAAATGAGCGCCTCGAAAACCTGGTGGGCGGAAGGGAAAGAACCCTCTCTCAGGCGGATATCGACGCCGTAGCGGAGGGACTGGCCGCAAGGCTCTCCGGAAAGACAGCCCTGACGGAGGAGCCTCCGGCAAATGACGTTGAAACAGTCCTTGAGGACAGCGCACAATGAGCGGGCAGGGCAGAGACCTCCCCAGCTCACAGCAGCTCTCGGCAGAACTGAAAAGACTGAAGGACAGGAAAAGATTTATAGGCCTGCTTTGGAGCACCGTTGCCTCGCTTCTGGTGGTGGCAGCTCTGGCAGTGCTGATATCAATGCTGTTTTTGCCGGTGTTGAGAGTCACCGGTACCAGCATGACCCCCACGCTCCATAACGACGAGCTGGTGGTCTGCCGGAGAATGGGCAGCTTTGAGCGCGGTGATGTTATCGCGTTCTACCATAACAACAAGATACTTCTAAAGCGCGTTATCGGTGTGGCGGGCGATGTGGTCTCAGTTGACGAGACCGGAAGAGTCACCGTCAATGGCGAGCTTTTGGACGAGCCCTATATCGACGAGCCGGCACTGGGCACCTGTGACATTGAAATGCCCTATCAGGTGCCGGAAAACAGGTTCTTCGTTATGGGGGACCACCGTTCCGATTCCATAGACAGTCGTACCAAGGAAATAGGCTGCGTGGCGGAGGAAATGGTGGTGGGCCGGGTCATCTGGTGCATCTGGCCCTTCGGCAGTATGAAGGTTTTCTGAAATGTACTATTCTATAAAGGGATTTGAATTATCCTTATTCAGTAAGGGGGTCGAGCATGAATAATCTTATGAAAGGAATGCGGGGCTTTTTCAGCACCGAGCATAAAAGGCTGCGCAGCACGTTTGCGCTGCTGCTCTCCGTTATAGTTATGATAAGCGTTTTTGCCAGCCTGATAAGGCCGGCTATAAGCGCCACGTCAGGAACGGTGCAGGCGGTCTCGGCTAACGGTTCGGGAGGCACTGACCTGAACAACTATGACGATGTCAGAGCCGTTACCAATGCCTATCCCATTGAAACGTCAGCAAGCAGCTCCGATACAGGAATATATGAGGTGCTTGCCTCCATTGTGGGAGACCAGATCGACGAAAACGGAACAACACAGTATGACACTAAGTTCTCCGTAAACTTCAACCTCAAGGCTGATGTAGTTGATATGCTCTCGCAGCACAGCGACAGTATTACCTTTAATGTAAAGGACCTTAATAACCCGCAGGAGTATCCCGATTACTTTACGGCCATTGACGATACGGCCAATCTTCAGGGACCTGTATATTCCTCAGATAACTCGGGTCTGCAAATAGGCAAGTATGTGTTCGACCCGGTAACGGGTCAGGTAAAGATCAAGTTCTTCTCCTCATTCCTGAACGACCAGAACGGTATCGGCGGAGGCTTTACTGTGGAGGCCTGGGTCTGGAACAACAATAATAGCAAGGAGGACAGAAATGTTCAGCTTGCAGGTAAGAGCGTTGATGTTCCCATCTACCGCTACACCCACACCCCTGACCTGACCGTAAAGAAGACCTACAACAACGATTTCTTCTACGGCACTCCCGGTTATGAGATGAAAAACGAAAGAGCTCTGGGTTCCTCCTTTACCATAGAGGTTAAGTCTAAGAACGGAGTGAACGGCACTGAGATAACCTTTACCGATGACCTGACCGGCAAGGACGGTAAGCTTGACATTCACTTTGACCTTCAGGAGGGCGCCACCTGGCCGCTTTATCAGACGGTGAACGGCAAGGAAACAGAAGTCACCAACGCTCACGTTGAGATAGTGAATATCGAGGGAGCAGAGGGCAGCGACCAAACACTGACAGCAAAGATAGTTGCCGATAACGAGGACGTGCTCAAAAAGGGCTTCGACTTCTACTGGAAGTGTCCGGTAATGGTCAATGATGAGCACATCGTGAACGGCAAGGTCAATGCGGTGAAGGACGTGTTTGACGAGCTTTATGCCGACAATACCGTTAAGGCCAAGGCGGAGGGAGTTCCCCTGATGTCCGACAGCTCGGTAATGCAGGTAGGACTGATAGCCGATATCGCCAAGGACGCCGGCGTTTACGACCCCACAGACAATACCATCAAGTGGACGGTCAAGATCTATAAGGACGACGGCTGGTGGAAAAACCACACCATAAAGTTCACCGACAAGATCGGCGGCGAGAACGGAGAGGTTCCCGAGATAGTCGGGACGCCTACGATGCAGATAGTCCGCTCCTCCGGAAACGAGGGAGATGACGCCTATAACAACAGCGGCACAAAGGAAGACTCTGACCCGACAAGCAACGGTGTTTACCCACTGGCTTACGATGCAGAGAACGGTATATTCACCATAACGATGACCGAGGACGTTGAGGAAGAGGGAGAACCCTACTGGCCCGGCTATAACGACATAGCCGTCAAGGAGTTCATCATCGAGTACAAGACTAAGGTGACCAGTGAGGACTACGGCAAAAACGTTGCGAACTTTGTCGGACTGCACGACCCGGATAAACCGGGCGAGTTCAACGACAAGGACGACACCGCAAAGGCATATGTCGATAAGCCCTCTGTGGACAAGAGCCACTCTATGGACAACTCCGGCATCACATGGAAGATAACGGTTGATAACAGCAGAGGCCAGGATCTCACCGGACTGACCCTTACGGATATACTGACCGGAACCTCGGATGAAAATATCCCAGTTGATTTCAGCGATGCAGCTCTGAACGCTACTGTAAATGGTCAGTCCCTGACAGAAATTTTCGATGTCAGCGGCAATGTACTTACCTTCAAGGAGGGGCAGAAAAACACCTCCTATGAGATAAAGTACACTCAGACAGTGAAGGATATGGAGGAACTGAGCGGCAAGAGCTTCAAGAACGACGCAGAGCTCGAGGAAGGCGACAGAAAGCTGGACGAGGACGAGGACGAGGCCCGTGTCCCCAAGGCACTGGAGCTGGAAAAGACCGGCTATGTGGGTGCTGACGGAAAAATGCACTACACCGTTACCGTCGTCAACCTCTGGAACGCTGATCTCAGCGGATTAAAGGTAACCGACGTGCTGACCCTTACTAAGAACTACAGCTCTGATGTGGACGCGTCAGGGTTTGCCGTAGAAATGGAAAGCAGCGGCGTCACACCGGTAAGCACTGCCGACGGCAACAAGCTCACTACCGAATTCACTATTGATGTGAGCACCACAGCCGAAAGGTTTGAGATCAAATATGCGGTAACGCCTCCCGGAGGAGATTTTCGCAACGATTACGGATATCACCTGGGCAATGCGGCAACGCTGGGAGATAACATCGACACCAAATATTTCGATACCGATATAAACAAGTTTGTTGACCTGAACTACAAGACAGTATGGTACGATAAGGACAGCAACAAGGATATGCTGGTCTGGAAGATCAGGATTAACAACACCTACGGCCTTGACCTGGGGCAGTATCCCAGCGCGCGCGAGGCCTACAAGCTGTATGACTCAATGTTTGGCATCGGCGATATAGTCAGCCTGAAGATAATGGACGATCAGGGCAATGATATCGCAACTGAGGCTGATCTGGCAGCCGTCAACAGCTCTGCCAGAACGGAGGTAGGCGGTGTTGAGTCGGGAAGCTATACCTTCCCTGAGGGTAGCACCTCCTCCTACTACGAGCTCATTTACGAGACAAAGCATCCCGACGATCAGACCGATTACAAGGCGAGCAATACCGCCCAGTACGGCGAGGATAAGAGGGAAGCCGAAACAACGGTATATAATTACAATACCAACTTCAAGGCGGAAAAGTGGGCTGCCGGTGAAAAGGGCCAGATAGACGACGCCGGAAAGTTCGTAATGCGTTGGCATATGAAGGTGACCACTACCTACGGAAGTATGCTTAGCTACGTCATTACGGACACGATGACAGCCTATGAGAACCATTCGGGCGAAAAGACAGATAAT
Source organism: Ruminococcus sp. (assembly GCA_017471405.1). Lineage (GTDB taxonomy): Bacteria > Bacillota > Clostridia > Oscillospirales > Ruminococcaceae > FB2012. Next base: position 14,352 of record JAFUTK010000039.1, on the reverse strand, counting down.
GAAGCCATAAAGCATTACATGACCCCCGAGCAGTTCACGCTGGATAACTTCACTTTCCAGGCCAGAGACAAGGACTGGAACCTGATAGCCGACGAGAGCTACGACCTCTCGCAGCTGTTCAAGCTGACGGCAGCCGAGACTGACGCTGACGGCAACATCACATCGTTCACCATAAGCGCCGCTGATGATTATGTCGAGGGCACAACGGAATATCAGCTGCTTTGGAACATCGCAATGCTGGAGATCGAATACAACGTTACCGGCACCGGCGCTGACCAGATCAGGAATGAGGACTTCTCCAATGGAGATACCATTGTCTATGAGAATGAGGTGGATTTCCCGAGAACAAACCCCGCAACGGCTCAGCAGATCGTTGACAGAAAGGCTCCTCTTGTAAAGTACATCGAGGACTACAAGTACGACAGCGGACAGTTCAGGAACGAATCCTGGTACTGTGACCTGGGCCTCTCGGAGCTTAACCACAACGAGGAAGGCAAGTATTACACCATAGCCTACAAGCTGGCAGTGAACGGCTATAACAACTTCGATAAGGATACCGACATAACGGTGACCGATACCCTGCCGGAGGGCATGAGCCTGCTGGATATACACTACAACGAGGACGGAGCTGTAACTCCCGGAGCCGCGCAGCCCGGCCAGGTGACCTACTCGCTGAACGGGCAGGAGCTTGAAATATACATTTCAAGCGGCGTCCATCAGGGCAAGCCCATCGACATCATTTACACCCTTAAGATAACCGACGAGGATATGGAGGCTCTCATCTCCAGCACCTCAAACGGCACCAACGGAAGCGCACACTTTGATAATACCGCAGGAATTGATGGAGAGTACGACACCATACCCCTGACAGTTGTGGACGATGTTGATGTCATCACAAAGACAGGTCTGGCAACAGACAGCAACAAGGTGAAATACACTCTTGACATCAATCCCAATTCAAGACAGCTGAATTACGGCGAGGTGCTGACGGTTAGAGACACCATCAACCTCAACGATGAAAACGGAACAAAGTACGCTATCTGTCCTATCATCTTCAATCAGCTGACCACCGAAAGCGTAAAGGTCTATAAGGTGGATGCTGACGGCAATGAGACGCTGATGGATACCTCGGAGTTCGGATTTAATACTCCAGTGAAGGAGTCCTATCCCGTAAAGAAATACACGGTATGGGGCCAGACCGGAGAGGACGACAGCGGCAACGCGGTCTATGGAAATCTCGAATACGATATGGGCTACGGCGATGTTTATTCCTTTGAGCTCACTATCCCGGACGAGACTCATATAAGGATTGTTTACGATTACGCCTTTGAGTTTAACGAGGCTTCAAGAGCAGTGCCCAACTTAGACGTTGACAGCATGAAGCTCAAAAATCAGGCAGTGATCGACGGCAGCAGCTACATCTCCGAAAAGGAGGAAAACTACCAGTTCAACAAGAACGAGACCTCCTCAGCTACGGCTTTTGGGGCACCTAAGCTGGTGCTCAGGAAGGTGAGTGAGAATAACTGGTTTGAAGGTCTGAGCGGCGCCGAGTTCATTCTGCAAAGATATGACCCGGAAACCTATAGCTGGCTGTATATGACAACGCCTAAGACGTTTTTCGAGGTCTACGAAAAGGTATCGGTAGGAGACCCAAGACCTCTGAACACAGTTGCCTTCGCCACCTGGACTGAGAACGAGGCCGACGCGGTCAAGCTCATCACCGAGGGTGCGAGCGGACAGAAGGAGATACCTAATCTTCAGAACCATTACAATGAGGATGGCAAGGAATACTTCGAATATTCTGTACAAAGAGGTAAGGCAAAGTACTTCTACCGCTTAAGAGAGGTAAAGGCTCCCAGCGGTTATTACTTTGAAGAGGGAGAGCGAGACTACTACTTCTATGAGACTCCAAAAAATACAGACCCCTCTGAATACTATCCCACTTATGCAGTAAAGAGTGCGCAGGATGCAGGACTTCTTCCTGACGGAACAGAGATCCACTCAATACGCTCCGGCAGCAACATCGAGCTTCCAAACGATCAGGTAGAGCTTGATATCCAAAAGCTGTGGAGCAGTGAGGAAGACAAAGCGAATGCTTCATCTGTATATGTTAAGCTCTACAAATCGAACACAGCTCCCGCTTTGGCGGAAGCACGCAGCGTTTCGGTAGATTATACCGTTGACGGCGTAACAACAAGCAAAACATATTATATTCCCCTTAATGAAACCTTCAGGGCAGACCTTACGGTCTCCGGACCCTCCGGCAGCTGGATAGAGGATTCACCCTCCAGCGACACCCTGAAAACCAACTCCAAGACCGTAAACGGCGGACTTGTGACCTATGCCATAGAGGGCAAGGCGCCTGTCACCGACGATGCTCACTACACCTTGAGCGTAAGCGGCAACGGAGTATACAGCTTATATTCGGATAACGTGACCAGCGAGGCACTCACTGCAGAGCAGACGGGCATACCGGATGACGCTGAGGCGATTGGCAGTCAGATAGAGCTGAGCTCAGAAAACGGCTGGTACTATAAGCTGCCCTCAGAGCTCCTTGAAGCAAACACCTATTACTATATCAAGGAGCTGACCCCTAACGGCTACAGTGCTTACTACCTGGCAAACGGCATCAAAAACAGCGGAACGTTGAGGCTCGAAAACACAAGGAACGAGCTGGACGTTGCCAAGTACTGGACTGACCCGGGCTCTGACGCCAGACCTACGGAGATTAGTCTTAAGCTCTACGAGACCGAGCGGCCGCAGGACGTCAGCAATGTTCATTTCGTAACGCTGACAGCCACAAGAAGCGGCGGAACGCTCTTTACAAGCACCTATGCCGTCAACGACGGCGCTACCTTCTCGGCAGACCTGCTGTTTGACAGCGGTCAGCAGTATTCGGATGATTACGGCTCAAGCTCGGATTCGCTCAACGTATCAAAGGTAAAGTCCGGCGAGGACCTGACGCTGACAGTGACCGGCAAGGCACCGGTTACCTCCGATGCTTCGTACCTGATAAACCTCAATATGTCAAACGAGTTCAGGTTCAAAAAGGCGCTCTGTACCTGTGCAACCGCAGGCGAGACGGCGCTGGACACCACCGGACTTGAACCGATAGCTGAGTTCACCTTGACTGAGGAAGACGGCTGGAAGGCAAGCCTTGACGAGCTGGACGGCGTAAAGATAAGGAACGACAGGTATTATTACGTTGTTGAGACAGCACCCGACGGCTACGAAGCCACCTATCCCGTAAACGGAAAGAACAGCGGAGAGCTAAAGGTCATCAACTACAGAGACAATACCGAGATGGGCTCCATTGAGGTTGATAAGACCTGGCTGGACGATAAAGAGACTGATGTTCAGGCACTGACCTTCAAGGTCTACGCCTACACCCAGCAGCAGGCCCAGACACCCAGCGAGTACAGCCGGAGCGTGGGAAGCTCAACGGTAACGTACAGATCACCGGTGGCGGTCAATGTTCAGTTCTCCGGCGACAACGGCTATTCAAAAACCGAAAGATTCTTCGGTGAGGCCGGTGAAAGTGTATACATCTGTATCGGCGGAAGAGACTTCTACAACAACAATTTCACTGCTACGGTAAACGGCACCCAGGTTCAGGGTGATGCTAAAAGCGATAATGCCGAGAGTAACGGACAGAGGCTAAGAGTTGATATACCGTCGGATGCCTCAGACCCGATAGCCGTAGTGATAAAAGTAGAATGGTCTGAAGGAGTTTCAAATAAGCAGTATACCGATAACCCCACCTCAGATGACTTTATCTTAAGCTACCTGAATTCAGGCGGCGAGGAGCTCTACTCCACCACCGACCTGACAGTAACTAAGCCTCCCGAGCCAGAGCCTGTAGATGGTAATAAGAAGTATCAGACGGCAGAGGTAACACTTCCCGAAGCTGAGCCTGTTGCCGAGTATGAGTTTACTGTTACCAAGAAGGACGGCAAGTGGACAGGCAGCCTCGGAGGACTTCCTTTGGCAACCAAGACCGGTCAGAAGCTCTACTACTACATCAAGGAGCAATCCGGTGCGGCATTCGTTCCCATCAATTACAGTGAGAACGGCTTTGAGCTGACTGCCGATGAAACAGAGACTGTTAAGGTAGTAAACCAGTCAGAGGACGTTACCTGGTACGAGCTTCCCGAATCGGGCGGCGAGGGCACCGAAGCCTACATCATCACAGGCGGAGCTCTGATGCTCGGTGCTTTGATGTATTATATCCTGAATAAACGCAGAGTAAAGAATTGAAGCGTTTCTAAAAATACAAATCAAATTAAGGAGTGTATATTATTATGAAAAAGACCAAGAGATTTGCTGCAGCGGTGGCTGCAATAGCTATGGCGGTAAGCATGATGACCGCGGGCTCCCTCACAGCGTTTGCTGAGTCCTCGGAGCTCACAACATATTCCATCACAATAACAAGCCCTGCTTCCGATGAGGGCGTTCACACCTATCAGTATGCTCAGATATTCACCGGCACAGTGGCAGCCGACGGAAAGATCACCGCAGCACAGTTTGGCTCCGGCATTACCGCCGCTACCCTGTTTGGCGCAGTCAAGAACCTTACCGGTATTCCCGCTACACTGAGCGCTGAATCCTCCGCTGACGATTTCGTAGCGGCACTTGCAAGTGTTACGGACGAAAAAGCCCTGGCTAGCGCTCTGAATAAAGTTGTGACCTACACCGATCTTACCTCTTCTACAAAGGTTCCTGCTGGTTACTATCTAATTTCCGATAAGGTGAACCCCACAGCCTCCAACCCTGCTGGCGCCAACACCGGAGCACAGACCGCATTCCTGCTGAAAATCATCAAGAATACAGATCTCTCCGAGGTGGCAAAGACCTCCGCTCCCTCTGCTGACAAGCAGGTATACGATAACGACGACGGCGCTAACAAGGGCGAAGGCGAAGTAGATAATGACGGCTGGGGCGAGACAGCTGACCACAACGTAAACGAGACTTTCCAGTTCAGACTTATCGCAACTCTTCCAGATGAGGAAGGCCTTGACAAGTTCAAGACCTACAGGCTTGTGTTCAACGACACATTGGGAACAGGTGTCGTATTCGACAGCATCGACAGCGTTAAGATCGGTACTTCCGTTAATGACGGCATAGCTACTGAGCTGACTGCTTCGCAGTATTCCACCACAGCTGCCGCAAACACTACCGGCGCATGGAGCCTGACAATTCCCGACGTTAAGCTGGGCGACGCTTCTGCTGACATCAAGGGCAAGGTAGTTGTAGTCACCTACAACGCTCACCTGGATCCCTCGACCTGCGCAGTCGCCGGTACTGCTGACGACAACAACCCCAACACCCTTTATCTCCAGTATTCCAACAACCCCAACTATCAGGGCAGCGGTGAATTCGGAAGCAAGGACGAAGACAACAACGAGAATACCAGCGGCCAGACTCCTGAGGATACGGTTTTCGTATTCACCTATAAGATCGACAACGTAAAGGTCGATGCAGCAGATAACGCTATCAGGCTGGGAGGTGCCGTATTCAACATCAAGAAGGGCGACACACTTCTCAAGTTCACCTGGAACGCTGATAAGGAAGCCTATGTTTACGATATGGAAAACGGCTCTGCCGATGTTACCTCTAATGACGGCGTCGATGACAGCGGACTCCTCGGTAAGTTCAACATCCTCGGCCTTGATGCAGGTACATATACCATTGAGGAAAAGACCGCTCCCGAGAGCTACAACCTGAACAAGGAAAAGATCACCGCAACCATCACTGCGGGTCACAAGGAGAGCGCTGCTGACGTTCCTTCGCTCACCCTTACACAGGAGAACGGAGACAACACAGTTCCTAACACTCAGGGAGCAGTTCTCCCCGAGACCGGCGGCATCGGAACCACAATGTTCTATGTAGGCGGCGGCGCTCTGGCAGCAGCTGCAGGTGTTGTTCTTATCGCTAAGAAGCGCTCCAAGAAGGAAGACTAAACCTATGTGATTTTGCCGAAAGGCATAAACTATCCTGCGTCCGGCGGCGCAATGCCGCCGGCATTAGGGAGGGCCCCATGAAAAACAAGAAAAGCAGATTTTCTACCATATTGCTGCTGATACTATTTTTTGTGGGTCTCTCCGTGATGCTCTATCCGACGATCAGTAACTGGTGGAATTCACGAACACAAAGCAAGGTGGTCGCCACCTACCAGCAGGCCGTCAGCCGGCTGAACGACGGAGAAGAGGAGCAGATACTTAAAAGAGCCGTTGATTACAACAAGGCCCTTTCCAAGCTTTACAACCCGCTTCTGGACTATGAACAGGTGCCGGATTACGATGATATTCTCGACATCTCCGGAACGGGAGTAATGGGAGTTATCAATATCCCGCAGATAGGCGTTGAGCTGCCTATCTATCACGGCACCAGCGAGGGTGTGCTGAACATAGCGGTCGGGCATCTTCAGGGCAGCTCGCTGCCGGTAGGAGGCAGAGGCACCCACGCGGTCATCTCCGCTCACAGAGGCCTGCCTTCGGCGGAGCTTTTTACGAACCTCGACAAGCTGGTGGTAGGGGATATGTTTACCGTCACTGTTCTGAGGACGGTCTATAGCTACGAGGTGGACAACATTTTTATAGTGCTGCCCCACGAGGTGGAGGAGTTGAAGATCGACCCCGAACGTGAGCTGCTCACACTGATGACCTGCACACCCTATGGCATCAACACTCACAGGCTGCTGGTACGGGCTCACAGAGTTGGCACCGAGACCATCGAGGACAAACTGGAAATCAAGGTCATACCTGATGCGGTAGTCGTTGATTCTCTCTCAGTAGTGCCTTTTATAGCTCTGCCTATGGTGGCGCTGCTGCTGGCTTGGTGGCTCTTCGGAGGAAAAAAGAGAAAGCCCCCCACATTGGAGGATGCCGATTCTCTCACTGATAATGATAACAGAAAATAGCCTTACATTTTTAAGGAGGTATGTTCATGAGGACGCTTAAAAGGGCATCTGCGCTGACTGTATGTGCAGTGTGCTTTGTGATATATGCTTTGGCCATCGTTATGGGCCCCGTAGGTGTGACTGCTTACGCCGCCGATGAGCAGACAGGTCTGACCGTAAATTCTGTTTGCGGCGGAGAGGCAGTTAAGAGTGTGCTGTGGAAGGCCTATCTGATAGGCAGCCGGAAGGACACCGGCGGCTTTGAACTGAACGAGACCTTCTCCGGCAGCGGAGTTTCCCTTGACGATGTCAGCGAGGAGGCTGTCAAGGCTGCGGCAGAGCAGCTGGGTGAGTACATATTCGCCAATGCAATACAGCCTGACTTTATGGCGTATTCTGACGATAGCGGTGCTGCTGCATTTGCTGAGGCAGGTGCCGGCATCTACTACCTTGAAATGAGCAGGGCTGATATCGGGGACTATTCCTATTCGGCTCTTCCGGCGGTAGCAGAGGTCAAGGCGGGAAAGCTTACCGAGGTCAATGCCAAGATAGAACGTGCGGAGATAGTTGAATCTAAGCCCAGCCCAGACGATACCTCCAGCAAGCCCGGAGATGATGACTCCAACTCCCGGCAGAGCCAGGGCGGTGATGACGGTGATTCCAGAGGCACCGGTGCCGATGACGATAACCCGGCGGAGAGCAAGCCCCCTAAGGACACCCAACCCTCCGACGATAGCCAGCCCTCCAAGCTGCCCCAGACGGGATTGCTTTGGTGGCCTGTTCCCGTATGCGCGTTGGCAGGTCTTGTGCTGGTAGCGCTTGGCGTGCGCCTTAACGGCAGAAGGGGCGGAAAAGATGAATAACAGGGCGGTCGGGAGGTTTCTGATCGCCTGCGGGACATTGCTGCTTTTAGCGGCAGTGTCTCTTGTTGTATACAATCTTCATCGCAGCAGTTCTGCTGAAAAGGCATCGAAAGAAAAGGCCGAGCTTATCAGGCAGTATATCAACTCCAATGTTTCAACAGAGAGTGAAAGCTCGCCTACCAATCAGAAAGAGCCCTCCAATCCGCAGGAACCGGCTTTATCACAGCCGGAGTATGAACCTGAGGCAGAGAGCTCAGAGCCTCTCGCTGACGAGGCTTTGGAGCTGGACGGTGAATTTTATATCGGATTATTAGCTATACCCGCTTTGGGTCTGGAGCTGCCGGTCATCAGAGATTACAGTCTGGAAAAAATGGATATTGCGGTCTGCCGCTATATGGGCTCCTTGGAGGGCGGCGATATGATAATTTGCGGGCATAACTTTTCCTGCTTCTTTTCAGATCTATACCGTTTGCAGCCCGGGGACGAGATAATATTCACGAATATCAAAGGACAGAAAATATACTACACAGTTGGCTGGCAGGAGCTTATCTCCGGTTGGGCGACTGGTGATATGCCTGCAGGCTCCGACAGCTGGGATCTGACTCTCTTCACCTGCACCTGGAACAGCCGCAGTCGAGTAACAGTCAGAGCGGTAAGGAACGAGTAGGACGATTTACGGGAGGCGTGAAATGAGAAAGCTCTTCGAGATAGACTTCAAGGACTATGACCCGAACGGTACCAAGTGCTTCCGACCTTCTATGCGGGCTATAATAGTCAGGGACGGCAAGCTGGCTATGATACACAGCCTCAAATTCGATTATTACAAATTCCCCGGAGGCGGTGCCGAGGAGGGCGAAAGCCAGATAGAAACGCTGGTGCGTGAGGTAAGAGAGGAAGCCGGCCTGACGGTCATTCCCGGAACGGTAAAGGAGTTCGGCTACGTCTACCGCATACAGAAGGGCAAGATAGAGGATATGTTCATACAAAATAACTACTATTACCTCTGCGAGGTGGAGGATAAGCCTTCGACCACCAACCTTGACGACTACGAGGCCGAGGAGGGCTTCACACTAGAATATGTCACCGCCGACGAGGCGATACGGGTAAATTCCACTCACGCCCATGGCGAGCTTAACGACCACTGGATAGCTATGCTTCAGCGTGAGACAAGAGTGCTGGGAATATTGAAGGAGGAGCTGGGACTGTGAACTGCACCGCAAAGATAGAGCAGACATATGAATATAAGAAACGAATGAGATATATCCCCGCGACGGACAGCTTTGTTGAAAAGAACAGCGGCAGCCTTGCCGCCGAGAGGGGCTTTGTCTATCCCTCCGGCTGGATAAAGGAGTCAGGCACCCCGCCCTGCGAGCATCTGGACGTTATTGTGATGACAGAACAGAAATGTGCGCTGGGCGATGAGCTGGAGATAAGGGTAATAGGCGTGTTCTGCCGCCGGGACGGCGATTTCAAGCTTGTATCTGTACCTGTAAGCCGCCCGGAGCAGGATATAGGGGAGCTTCCAGTGCCGGAAAGGGTAGCCCTTGAAAGGCTTTACCCCGCGGTGTTCACAGGTGAGGGCTGGTTCGGCAGGGAGAAGGCGGAAAAAGTGATATCTGACTTCTTTTCGCGCCGCAAGCGCAAGTTCATCTTCACTGTTCAGCATACCGAGTCGGAGCACCACACCAACGGCTGTATCGGTGCCGGTTACGACTGGGAGCTGACCCAAAGGGGCAGAGAGCAGGCATATGAGGTGGGCAAGTGGCTCCGCTGGGAGGACTGCGACCGGGCTTACCATATGTACGTTTCCACAATGGCACGCGCAAGGCAGACTGCCGAGGAGATAGCCCGCGCCCTTAACCTGCCCCAGACCTTTGACGAAAGGCTCCGGGAGGTGGACGCCGGTGAGGGCAACGGCAAGCCCCGCAAGTGGTACATTGAGCACGAGGCTCCTCACCCCGGGCATTTCGACATAGACTACAAGCCCTTCCCCGGCGCCGAGTCGGACAGGGAGCTTTGGGAGAGGGTGCACTCACTCTATCAGGAGCTTCTGGCAAGTGACGAGGAACGCATACTGATAGTCGCTCACGGTACGTCCTTGAGTTTTCTCCATTCAATGCTGCTGGGTTATTCCGTCACTGACCGGGAGCATTTCCGCTTTACCGGCAAGGGCGGCTCTATATCCAAGTTCGTCATCGAGCCGGAGGGCAGGGTGGTCTGCGAGTATATCAACCACAGGATATTCTGAAAAGGTCATGCACCCCTGTTACAGACAGGGGTGTTGTTTTGTAAAAAAACCAAATGATTTTCAGCTCTGTAAAACTCTGTTAATAAAGACGGAGTTTTTTAGTATAATTTCCATTTTTCGTGAGCTTAATAGTCAAAAATTGCTCACTATCTTTATACAATTTGTATATTGTAATAAATATCAACAAATGGTATAATATATTCAGGTAAATATTTGTGATTTGTGACACAACTGTGTTTTATACATTGTTACGAAACTTTTCGTAAGCGGGAGTGGTTTTAAGTGGAGTTTTATATTCTGTTTGAACAGCTTTTAAAGGCATTGAGCTCACAGGATCCTTCTGAGTTCCACAAGGTCAAGGATACGCTGAGTAGGCTTTGCCGTTATCTGCGCATTGCAAAAATATCCACCACTACCTATGGCAACAAGAAGCTTGAGGCCCTTAACAGGGGCGATGTGACTGTATCGTATGACAGCGGTGAGCCTTGTAGAGAGGGCTTCGCAAATCGTCTGGTCACCGATATGATGACAGTCGTGGTCTGCCGCGCCTTTATCCCCGAGGGTGAGCCCGACTGGAACGACGAGGAGCTTGACCGCATCAAGCTGGTCATAGATATGATGACCGTTTTCATCAGCCGCTCAAGAATACAGCAGGCCGCTGAGCGCTACGCCTTCTTTGACGATGACGGCTACCACAACTTAAGATATTTTATCCGCTTTATCGAGCGCACCGCTCAGGAGGGTAAATTGCTGGGTATGGCGGCGATACACTTCAATCTCAAGCATTTCTCCCTTGTCAATCAGCAGGTAGGGAGAAGTGCCGGCAGCGTTGCTATGCACGAGTACTTTGACCTGCTCTCAAAGAATGTGGGCGAGGGCGGTGAGGTCTGCCGTATCGGCGGCGACAATTTCGCGCTGCTCTGCCACAAGGAGAAGCTGGACGATGTTATTCGCATACTGAACGGCGCCGCAGTTGAGTACAACCAAAGCACTGGCGACAGGATAATTGTCTCCGCAACAGCTGGCGTGTTCATTATCCCGGAGGATTTTATATTTAACGACGCCGGGGATATCCTTGACAAGATAATCACCACCTCCAACGCCGCACGCTCCGGAGGCAAGGAGGATGTGCTCTTCTACAGCAACTTGATGGCTGCCGGCAAGGAGCGTATGATGAGGATACAGCGTATCTTCCCCACAGCTCTGCAGAACGAGGAGTTCAAGGTGTTCTATCAGCCTAAGATAGACATCACCACAGGTGAGCTAATCGGAGCCGAGGCCCTGTGCCGCTGGTTCAGGGACGGGCAGATAGTTCCCCCGATGGAGTTTATCCCGGTGCTGGAGCAGGGGCTTGACATCTGCCGTCTGGACTTCTATATGCTTGACCACGTATGCCGCGACATAAGGCGCTGGCTGGATGAGGGCAAGCAGGTAGTCAGAGTGTCCGTAAACCTTTCCAGAAAGCATATGATGGACGTTGACCTGTTACAGAGGATAATCGAGATAGTCGATAAGAACAACGTGCCCCACAAGTTCGTTGAGATAGAGCTGACCGAGACCACCACCGACGTAGAGTTCCGCGACCTTAAGAGAGTCGTAAGCGGCTTGCAGCAGGCAGGTATAAGCACCTCCGTTGATGACTTCGGAATGGGATATTCCTCCCTGAACCTTATCAAGGAGATACCTTGGAACGTGCTTAAGGTGGACAAGAGCTTCCTCCCCGTTGAGGACGACGACGAGAACAGCACCAGAAGCGTTATGTTCAAGTACGTTATCGCAATGGCGAAGGAAATGGGGCTTGAATGTATCGCAGAGGGCGTTGAGACCCAGTCTCAGGTAGATGTGCTGCGGGAAAACCACTGCGAGCTGGCGCAGGGTTTCTTCTTTGACCGCCCGCTGCCGGTGGAGGAATTCGAGAAGAGGCTCACAGTCCACAAGTATACGGTGAAGTGATATGAAAGCTGTAATGATAAAAATGAGCCTGCTGATGGGAGCGAGCCTTTCGCTCTGCCTCTCACTGGCGGGAAACCTCTCTTCGGGCAAGTTCACAGTGCCGGGCTTCCTGATAAGCTTTGCGGTGAGCTTTGTTATCAGCATTATAATAGGCCTCTTCGTTCCGATGAAGAAGGTCAACGACTCCCTTGACAGAAAGCTGGGGCTGGAGCCGGGTAAGCTGGGGACAAGGTGCTTTGAAGCCCTTATCTCCGACCTTATCTACACACCGATAATCACACTGGTGATGGTGTTCATAGCATATAAGAACGCCACCTCCCACGGTGGCAACCCGCCATTTGTGCCGATGTTCCTGAAGTCGCTGGCATTGAGTATGGTGCTGGGCTATGTGCTGATATTCTTCCTGATGCCCTTCTTCCTGAAAATGCTGCTAAAGCGCAGCGGCATCGGCGGACCTCCTAACGGCCGCCCCCCTGAGGGCAGACCTCCTATGGAGTAATTATCAATAAAAAGTTTGCGGCATAGAGTGTCCCTCCCATTATGGGAGGGCACTTTTTTGTTGGCTCGAAATGTTATAAAGCTTTTAACAAAGCCCGATTTTTGCGTTAGAAATGAAATAAAGGTTTTTTGTTGCGGATTTGATTAAACCGCCTTGAAAACTTCTGCCGGCTGTGCTATAATGGAAATGTGATATTATGCAAACTTTTCCGAAGGGGTATAGATATATGATTGATGCAAACAACAATGACAGCATACGGATAGGCAAAGATACGGCGTTTCACCTCTGCTGCGAGGGCAGCTGCCTACCCGGTGTCGTTTGGATAGCTGATAAGATTTCGCAGGACTTCGACCGCGTGCTGGACTGCGGACGCAAGCCCATTACCTTTGTCTCCGGATTTGAGGGCTGCCTCCCGGAGGAGGGCGTGAACATTGTGTTCGGCATCGCCGGCGACAGTCTGCTGCTGGATAGCCTCGGGCTGGACCTATACAAGATAACCTGCAAGCGGGAGGTCTATGGCTTCTATGTGCTGCCGGAGAAAAAGCTCATAGCCGTTGCCGGCAGCGACAAGCGGGGCGCCATCTACGGGCTGTTCCATATCTCCGAGCTGCTGGGGGTCTCGCCCTTTGTGGACTGGTCTGACGCTCTCCCGGATAAGCGGGAGGAGGTCACCTTCAAAAGCTCAGACAGTCTGATATCCAAGGAACCCTCGGTGAGATACAGAGGCTTCTTCATCAACGACGAGTGGCCCGCCTTCGGGACATGGTGCAACAAGCGCTTCGGCGGCTTCAACGCCGAGATGTACGACCATATCTTCGAGCTGCTGCTGAGGTTAAAGGGGAATTATCTCTGGCCGGCCATGTGGGCTTCCTGCTTTGCAGAGGATGGTCCGGGCTTAAAGAGTGCCGAGCTTGCCGACCAGCTGGGAGTGGTAATGGGGCTTTCCCACCACGAGCCTTGTCTGCGCCACGGTGAGGAATTCTCCAAGGTCAAGGGGGAGGGCTCCCCCTACGGCAAGGACTGGAGCTTCATCACCAACCGGGAGGGAATCACCCGCTTCTGGGCGGACGGCCTGAAGCGAAACGGTCACCTTGAAAATGTGATAACAGTCGGAATGCGCGGCGAGCGGGACTCCACAATTCTGGGCGAGGAAGCCACCCTTGCCGACAATATCAATTTACTCAGAGACGTAATCAGGACGCAGAACGCCCTGATACGCAAGTATGTGAACAAGGACCTCGACAGCGTCCCCAGAATGTTGGCGCTCTACAAGGAGGTTGAGCCCTACTATTACGGCGACGACACCACCCCCGGACTGCGAAATTACCCGGAGCTGGATAACATTATCCTAATGCTCTGCGACGACAACCATGGCTACCTTCGCAGCCTGCCGGAGGGCAAAATGCGCTCTCACAAGGGCGGCTTCGGAATGTACTACCATTTCGACTACCACGGAGGGCCTGTCTCCTATGAGTGGATAAATTCCACCTATCTGCCGGTGGTCTGCGAGCAGATGTCCACCTGCTACGAGCATGGCGTTGACGCGCTGTGGATAGTCAACGTGGGCGACCTGGCCTTTCAGGAGCTGCCCCTTGCCTACTTCCTTGACCTTGCCTACGACTACGGCCGCTGGAGCATCCACAACGACCGACCCACCGAGGAATATACAAGGCTCTGGCTTTCCCGTCAGTTCGGGGAAAGCCTGTCAGCAGAGGATACGGAGAAGTATGCCGCTATGCTGACCCGCTTTACACGCCTTATGCATAACAGGCGTCCTGAGCATCTTGACCGCGACGTTTACTCCTTCGGTGAGGCGAGGAAATTGCTTACCGAGGATATCCCGCAGCTGCAAGCCCTCTGCGACGAGTTCGAGGCAAGCTTGCCTGCGGAC
>JAFUTK010000038.1 GCA_017471405.1 Ruminococcus sp. | reverse complement strand
TTCAGGATAGCAACGCGGACATAGGCGTCGATGTTGCCGGTATTAACGATCGACACGTCCTTGTTGATCTCCTGTCCGGGGAGCCAATCCTCGGGGGGAGTGAAGTCCTCGACGATGGATACGCCGTAGTCTGCCGCTGCGGTCAGACGGTTGGTGACCTCGTCCTTGCTGGTGAACCACGCAAAGGTGGAGCCTGCAAGGATAGTGGCCGCTACGAGGAGCGAAGCGATGAGTATACGCTTATCCTTCGAGGAGCGGTTCTTTGCATTTGTCATTCTAATCATCCTTTCATAATTGATTATGATTTTCCTTTTCATTCTCTGCCTCTTCGGGAGGAGTTTCATCTTCGTAGGCCGTTTCCTCAATTGAGGGCGTCTCCTCAGCGGAAGTTATTTCCTCGGAGGAAGTTATTTCCTCAACGGAGGGCTTCTCCTCGGTGCCCCCGGCAGAGCTTTCGCCTTCCGGCGGAGGGGCAAGATACATTCCCAGCAGCTTGAAGAACACGAATATCAGCACGATGAGGGGCAGCACGAAATACCAGCGGAGCTGTACAAAACGCACTATGTAGCCCAGCAGGGGTATCCCCAGCTTCACCACGCCGATGACCCGGCTCTCGTCTATCAGGAACTGATCCTTTGTGTCATTCGCATCACCCTTCGTTCTAAAGCAGGTCACTCCCGAGCCCTGATAGTCGGTGTACTTCTCGGCCACCCTATGGGTCAGGTATGACTCGCTGCCGCTTGAGGGGTTAAATGTAATGACGTCGCCGACATTGATGTTATCGGCTTTTTCCAGCTTAACGAACACCATTTCACCGACGCTGTAGGTAGGTTCCATTGACGGAGTCAGGACGGTATAGTAACGGTATCCGAAAAGAGACTTGTTTGGGCTGTTCGAGGCTGCGAACAGCAATGCGGCGATTATAACGCCTGCCGAGAGGAGATAGATGAACACCCTCCTCACGATTTGGAGCACCTTTAAGCCTGTGCCTGTGCTTTCAGCCTTGCTTGCAGTTGGAGTATCCATTTCAGGCAGCGCTCCTTTCCTGCATTATTTTCAGCGGAGGACTGCCTCTCGCCTCAATGCTTGTACAGAAGAGCCGGCAGAGATAGTCTGATATCATTTACCATCGCCACACTTTCTTGTGCAGAAATTAACGCATTTCCCATTTGCTGTAAAATCCGGAAAAATCTGGCATTTCAAGGTTTCAACGCAAAAGGAAAAGACAATTACACAAGGTATATTATATCACAATAGCCAACAATTGTCAAGTATAATTATTGATAAATGCAAAAAAAGGCTTTGCCCATAAAGCAAAGCCTTTGATATTATTCCCGGTCAGATGACCAGCTTGTCGCTCTCCCAGTCGCCGAAGCTCAGGTGACACCTTCCGCCAGAAACGTGAACGTCCTTTTCCTCAGCAATGGCGCAGACTCTGAACTCGGTAGCCATCTCGGCTGAAAGGTCAACGTCGGTGAGCTCGATGTTCGTGCCTCCCCGGTAGCTGCCAAACAGCAGGGCTCTGCTGCCCTCGCATCTGGCCTTGAGGCTGGAACGGAGTATGCTTATGTCCGAGCTGTTGGTCAGCGCACCGATGACAGTCAGCGCATCACCGGAGCCGGTGACCTGCAGATTGGTGCTCTCGGCTCTGACTGTGGCCTTTTCGCCGTGAAGAGTGCCTATGCCCACAGATAGCTGGCTCTCAGAATGGCAGACGATGTGCGAATACAACATCTTTATCTCCGCATTTGAATCGGAGGAGCCCATAGCGACGCTGTATGCTCCCGTTGCAAGACAGTCGAGGTCGCAGCCGATTATATCAATATCGGTGGGACCCGCTGCAGCGCCGATGCCCACGCTCAGCGCTCCCATAGCTTTAATAATATATCTGCCCCGACGAATGAATATCTTCCCGCCCATACCGGAGCCGATGCAGACGCCGGTGTGGCTCTCGGCGGTGATCTCCACCGAGCCGTCCTGGTCGAAGATAAGGTCTCCGTGAGGACTGAACAGGTCGTTGCCGATGCCGTAGAAATCCGCATTTCCCAGCTTTATGGACAAGCCGCCGTTGCCCTGAAGAATAAAGGTTGAGGTCTCAGGCACTCTTATGCCGGAGTTGGTGAGCTTGTTCTCGCCTATGAGCACAAACGTTGCCTCGCAGTTATCGCCGATATCAATGCAGGGACGGTCCACCTGATTTGAAAGGTGAGCGTTTTCTAAGGTTACGGTGCCCTTGAAGCCCTCGGCTATCTCGATGTGTATGCCCGTATAGAGCTGGAGCTCACCAGTGACGGTGACGCTGCCCTCGCTCCAGCCGGAGCCTACCAGTATCTTGCTGTAGCCCTCCTTTTGCAGACGCTCTAAGGAGATCATCTCGCCGTTGGGGGACTGGTAAACTCTCATTCTCTGGCCGTCGGTACGCTCTGCGTGGTGAGCCTTTATCTCGGCTCTTATGTCATAAGGCAGTGAGCTTAAGACCTCTGGCGAGGGTCTGGCGGTATAGAAGCCCTGAATAAGGTCGATGCCCATAAGGATAAGTGTGCGCAGCTCTTCGGAGGCCTCGACGCCCTCGGCAAGAGCCATAATGCTGTTGCTGTGGCAGAAGTCGATGATCTCTCTGACCAGATGTCTCTTGTTGGGGTTATCCTGTATTCCGCTGATGAGTGAGCGATCCAGCTTAACGTAGTCGGGGCTGTAGCGCAACAGATTTGAGATGTTAGAGTAGCCGGTTCCGAAGTCGTCGATGGCTATGGGAATACCCATATCGTGGAATTGCTCCTTGACCTTTTCCAGAGTGTCGTCAACGAACTGGGAATTTTCCACCATTTCCACCACTATGCTCTCGGCGTGCTGTTTGAGCAGACCGGTTATCTCTGTGAGCTTATCTGTTCCCACTCTGACATTGGGCATAGAGTTGATGAAAACCTTCCTGCCCTTGAACAGCTCGGCGTGCTCGTCCAGATATCTGATGACATTTATAAAGGTGTACTGCTCCACATCTCCCAGCCTGTGGGATAGCTCAGCATATTTCAGTATATGGAAGGGGGTTATCCCGGGCATACCCTCGGCGCGCATCAGTGCCTCATAGGAGTATATCTCGCCGTTATCTGCCCGTACTATAGGCTGGAAATGGTAGGTGAACATATTATAGTCAAGGAGCCTCTGCACCATAGCTATCTCGCTGCGCTCGGTCTCGGAAAGCTCCACGAGGCGGGATTTTTCCTCGGCGGCCTGCTTTTCTCTTGCAGACATAAGCTCATAGGCTATGCTGAAGGCGGCGTTCATCAGCCTGATATTCTCCTGAGAGCTATCACTGCTCTGAGAGAGCTTCTTCTCCAGCGGCTCCAGCTCGCTCACAGAGTGCAAAGAGAGCACCCTTTCAAGGAATATGGCTATATCGTTATTGTTCACAGGTCAGTACCTCCTTTCGCGGGGGGGATAGTTGACGTCATTAAGATAGTCTTGATAATATTATACTATAAATATTACTGTTAGTCAATCATTTTACAGTAAATTGAAAAAACATTTCACAATGTGCAATAAAATTTTTCCAGTTTACTTTCCTATCATTGACATTGTGAAAAATATCTGATATAATGTATGTATGTTGAATAAAAACGTTTGACCTTACCAAGGGAGGCACTTATAAAATGAAAAGACTCGTTACCCGCAGCGACTTTGACGGACTTGTCTGCGCGATGCTCTTAAAGGAGCTAAATATCATCGACGATATAAAGTTTGTTCACCCCAAGGACGTTCAGGACGGCAAGATCGAGCTTTCCGAGAACGACATCACCACTAACCTGCCCTTTGACAGAAGAGTGGGTCTTGCCTTTGACCATCACGAAAGCGAGCTGCTGAGAAACGATCCCGCAGTATTTGAGGGGAAATATATAATCGACGGAGATGCCCGCTCGGCTGCCCGTGTGGTATATGACTACTACGGCGGCAGCAAGACCTTCAAGAATGTCTCGGAGGAGATAATGACCGCTGTTGACAAGGGCGACAGTGCCGACTTTACCGAGGACGAGATACTCGACCCCAAGGGCTGGGTGCTGATGAACTTCCTTATGGACGCGAGGACCGGTCTGGGAAGATTTCACAACTTCCGCATCTCCAACTATGACCTGATGATGGAGCTCATCTCCTACTGTGTTGACCACAGCATCGACGAGGTGCTGGCGCTTCCCGACGTAAAGGAGCGCGTTGACCTCTACTTTGAGCAGCAGGAGCTGTTCAAGGCTCAGCTCAAGCGCATCACAAGAATAGAGGACAAGGTAGCGGTCATTGACCTCAGAAATGAGGAGACAATCTACACCGGCAACCGCTTTATGGTATATGCCATGTGGCCGGAGACGGAGCTTTCGGTTCACGTTGCCTGGGGTTTCCGCAAGCAGAACACCGCTGTTATGATAGGCAAGTCCATCATCAACAAGGCTTCCAAGGTAAACATCGGTGAGCTTTGCTTAAGCTACGGCGGTGGCGGTCACGCCAATGCAGGCACCTGCCAGTTGGATAATGACGTTATCGACACCGAGCTGCCAGTCATCATCGACAAATTAAACGGCAAGCTGCCGATATGATATTGTAAAAAATCAAACAGTCAGAGGACGCTCCCGGGCGTCCTCTTTGCATATTGAACAAGATAGGTATACGTTTAATAGGCATTATAACGAAATGATAGCGTCCGCTACTCTTTTATTTGACATATCCGGTGAGATAGGGTAAAATCTAATTAATGGAACAATATTTGATACAGGAGGGATAATATGGACAAGGTAAAGAAAAAGCTTGCCTTCGGCTGTATGCGTCTGCCGATGAAGAACGGCAGGGTCGATGAGGAGCAGTTCTGCAAAATGGCTGACCGCTTCATCGAGGAAGGCTTCAATTACTTCGACACTGCTCACGGCTACATCGGCGGGCAGAGCGAAACGGCTATACGCGCCTGCGTTTCCAGCCGTCACCCGAGAGAGGATTTTCTGCTGACGGATAAGCTCACCGACAGCTACTTCAACAAGCAGGAGGATATCCGCCCGTTCTTTGAGGAACAGCTAAAGCTCTGCGGAGTGGACTATTTCGATTTCTATCTCATGCACGCTCAGGGCGCGGGGAACTATCCGAAGTTCAAGCGCTGCCGGGCTTACGAGACTGCCTTTGAGCTCAAGGCGGAGGGAAAGATTCGCCACGTCGGCATCTCCTTCCACGATACTGCCGAGGTGCTGGAGCAGATACTCACCGAATATCCGCAGGTGGAGGTAGTGCAGATACAGTTCAACTATCTGGACTACGAGGACCCGGCTGTGCAGTCGAGGAAGGTCTATGAGGTCTGTCGCAGGCACAACAAGCCGATACTGGTTATGGAGCCGGTGAAGGGCGGAAAGCTGGCAAATCTCCCGGCGGAGGCGGCAAGGATGCTGAATGAGCTGGGCGGCGGCAGCCCTGCCAGCTATGCTCTGCGGTTTGCTGCAATGCAGGAGGGTATGCTCTGCGTGCTGTCGGGAATGAGCTCCATCGAACAGATGGAGGACAATCTGAGCTTTATGAAGGACTTAAAACCCCTTGATGAGCGAGAGCTTGATGCAGTTCATAAGGTGGTGGATATCCTGCACACCAAGCACCTGATAGAGTGTACCGCCTGCCGCTACTGCACAGATGGATGCCCTAAGCAGATATCAATTCCGGACCTGTTCTCCTGCTACAATATGAGGGAGATTACCCACGACTGGAATGCGGATTTTTACTATCACGAGGTACATACTGTCGGACACGGAAAGGCGTCCGACTGCATAAAGTGCGGCAAGTGCGAAAGGATATGCCCGCAACACCTGCCCATCAGAAAGCTGCTGGAGGAAGTTGCCGCAGCGTTTGAGAAATAAGGAGGACATTTATGTTAGATCAGGCACTTACCCTTAGAAAATACAACATATCAAAGAAGATATCCGTTAAGATGGCGGTGTCCGCGGGGCTTATCGCTCTGGCGGTGCTGCTGCCACAGCTGGTGCATCTAGCTCTCGGTCAGCCGGGCGGCGTTAAGTGGCTTCCTATGTACCTGCCGGTGCTGCTGGCGGGCTGCGTTATGGGTGCCGGCTGGGGCGCTGCCATAGGGCTGCTCTCCCCGCTGGTGAGCTTCCTTATCACCTATCTGGTATCCACTCCGATGCCCGCGGCTCAGCGTCTGCCCTTTATGATGTGTGAACTGGCGGTATTCGCGCTGGTTTCCGGGCTCTTCTCAAAGAAGATATCCCAAAACGCCATCTGGGCCTTCCCGGCAGTAATACTGGCGCAGGTATGCGGCAGAGCCGTATTCCTCGGGCTTGTGGCAATATTCAACAGCCTTGTTCCCTTCACCCCCACTATCATCTGGGGACAGATAAAGGAAGGCTTTGTGGGACTGCTGGTGCAGGCAGTGCTGGCGCCGGTCATCGTGATAGCTCTGAAAAAGCTGCTCATAAAGGACGACAGCGATGAGTGATATTGAACTGGCGACAGAAAATCTCGACGGGCATTCCATCTGCCTTTGTAAGGACGGCGAGCTCCTCACCGATGACGGCAGGGGCATCTCCCCGATGATGCGCCTTATCGCGGAGGGTCGGGACCTGATCGGCTATTCCGCCGCCGATGTGATAGTCGGCAAGGCGGCGGCGATGCTCTTTGTGAAAGCGGGCATTGCGCAGGTTTACGGCAGGACGATGTCCCGGGCGGGGAAGGAATACCTTGAAGCTCACGGTATCCCCTGCTCCTGCGGTGAGCTGACGGAGAAGATAATCAACCGCACCGGCGATGATATCTGTCCAATGGAACGGACAGTTATGAATATTGACGGCTATGAGGAGGGCTACGAGGCTCTCAAAGAGCGGCTGGCTCAAATGAAGAAATAACAAAAAAAATCCCACTCTGCATAGGGTGGGATTTTTCTTTATGCACCGAGCCGCTGCGCGGCTCGGTGCATAACCGTAAAAGCATACTCCCCCCGGTGGGGGAGTAAAAACTGCTGAGCAGTTTCTTATTCAAAATTGATAACATCAGTTTCTCTCCCAATCCAGCCCCTTACCTTTGGTAAGGGCGCGGCTATCCTCCATAGGCATGGGCTTGCCGAAGAAGTAGCCCTGAGCGCGGTCACAGCCAATCTTTTTGAGAAACTCGTAATGCTCGGCGGTCTCGACACCCTCGCAGAGGGAGGACAGACCCATTCCCCTGGCGCCCTCCACGATGTAGGTCATCAGGACGCCGGTCTTCGGGTTCTTGTCAAGGCTGCGCAGGAAGATAAGGTCAAGCTTAAGCACGTCGAAATCGTACTCCACCATCGTATTGAGGGAGGAATACCCGCTGCCGAAGTCGTCCAGCCAGATGTGGTAGCCCAGCTGCTTCATCTTGTCGCACTCGCTCTTGATGTAGCCTACGTTGTCGTTCAGAGCGCTCTCGGTTATTTCAAGGTCTATCATATCTCTCGGTACGCCGTACTTTTCTCTGGTCTCCTCAATGATACCGAAGATATCGCAGAGCTCAAAGTCAAGGCGGGAGATGTTCACAGATACCGGCACCACCGGCTCCCCTGCCTGCTTTAAGGCGGAATAGTCCTCGCAGACCTTTTTGATAACATACTTGTCCACCAGATGTATCAGGTGGAACTGCTCCAGCGTCTCGATGAAGTCGGCGGGTGAGAGCAGACCGAAGCGGGGGTCGCTCCAGCGCACCAGCGCCTCATAGCCGCAGATGTTTCCGGTGGCAGTTCTGATGACCGGCTGGTAGTAGACCTTTATCCACCCGTTTTCAACGGCCTCGTCGATGTGGTCTACCACATACTGCTGACGGCGCAGCTTATCCCGGAGCATCTCGTCATAGACGCAATAGTTTATGTCGTGCCTGCCCTTGATGCTGTTGCAGGCCAGCCTTGCGTGGTCGCAGGCGAGGCCTACCTCCGGGTGGCGGTCGTCCATATAATAGATGCCCGCCTTGAGCCTTACCCGCTTGTTGGGGTCGTCGGAGAGAAGGGTCTTTTTATAGACCGCCTCCACCTTCGAGGCTATGTCGGCGTGGTCGGCAAGGGAGCAGACAAAGAAGTGGTCGTCGGAAAATCTGGCTATTGTGGCGCCGGAGAACACCTCTCTGATGGTCTTTGCAAGATCGCAGAGCAGCTCGTCTCCCAGCTTGAAGCCGTGGCGCTCGTTGTAGAGCTTGAAGTTGGGCACATCGAAGTGGATAATGCTGACATCCTGCCTGTGGCTGTGGGGGGAAGAGAGCATCTGCTGCACCTTATGATAGAAAAAGGACATATTGAACTGGCCGGTCAGCGGGTCGGTCTCATTGTTGGCTGAGAGTATTTCCGCCTCGGCAAAGGAGTTGCGGTTGCGGTTGAAGAACTCGTTCTGGTCCACGTCCACTATGAAAACATAGTAGAAGCTCTTGCCGTTCTTCCAGTGGAGAAGATGACCGAAGTCCTCGATGTACCTCACATCTCCCTGCTTGGTGATGATGCGGTAGCGGACATAGTCGTGGCGCTTCTCGCTGAAAACGGTCTGGGCCTGTATCTGATTTTCGATCTTATGCAGGTCGTCGGGGTGGACCATTCCCCTGAAGGAGCCGTTGACATACTGCATAAATTCGTCAAAGGTCTCGCAGCCGTACATCTTTATTACGTTGGTCTCGGCAAAAAGTATCTCCTCATCGCCCTCGGCCTCATAGATGAAAAATCCTCCGGGCAGACCTGTGGGTATCAGTCCGCCCGTACCTGTAGAATAGTAGTCTTCTTTCATAGGTGTGCTCCGTTAAAATTTGCGTATCGTTTTCCTGCGATGCTTTTCGAGATACATTCTGCTGTCGGCCTCGCTCTTGACCTCATTCAAAACGGTGCTGTCATCGGGCTTTATGGTCATATGTCCGCAGCTACAGCCTATCTTGTAGCCCCCGCTGCGGGCGGAGGTGTATTCCTCCATTCGCCTATAGACCTCTTTTATCATTTCGTCCGGCTCCTCGGGGGAGTCTACGGAGGCCAGTATCAAAAACTCGTCGCCGCCGGTGCGCACGCAGATGCTGTCCTTGGGGAACACCTTCATCAGCGTGTTGCTGCAGGCGGTTATAGCAACGTCACCCTCCTCGTGGCCATAGGCGTCGTTAATGATCTTCAAGCCGTCCACGTCTGCGCAGATGACCGAGAGATACTTCCCGCTCTCCCTGACCTTATTCACGAAATCCTCCTCGTACTTTTTCAGTCCGCGCCTGTTGTAGAGGCCGGTCAGCGGGTCGTGGAGGTTGAGCAGCTCCAGCTCTCCCAGAGCCTTTTCCAGCTTGTTGTTCATATAAAAGCTGCCGGAGTTGTTGGAGATGGTCGTCAGCCAGACGGTGAGCAGGTCGCCCTCTATCTCACAGGTGGAGGGGACGCCCACCATATAGCCCAAGAACATATCCTTGAAGTAGAGGGGGGCAAAGCAGTAGAACGCCGGCTCCTCCTCATCGTTCATTCCGTCCGGGATAAGCTGCTTGGTGGGGAATTCAAATCCGATAGGCACCTTGTGCCCATACTGGAACATCGAGACCATTGTATCCGGGATATTCCAAGGGGGGATATCCTTATCAACGTCTATGGTGTTCTGGGTCTTTTCCACGTCGGAGCTGACGCAGACGTACATCTTCCTGAATTTGAATATCCCGGCGCCGCGGTTCAGGGAATCGAACAGGTGCGCTGATTCGGTGACATTGGCGATATCGTTGTTCATATCCAGCAGATAGCGGGTGAACTCCTTGAAGTCGTTGTAGTAGGAATACCTCTGGTCGTAGGAGACCTCGTCCCGGTGCTTAATGGGAACACAGCCGCAGGACTGTCCCTTGACCAGTACAGAGTCAACGAAGGTGTCATCGTCTATCTGCTCGCCGTCCATCATTTTCAAAAGCAGGTCAACAGCAGCCTCACCGGAGCCGAAGGTGTCCCGCTTGACGGTGGTAGGCATAGGGATATAGTTGGAGCAGTCCTTAAGGAAATCAAAGCCGGTGACGATGATATCCTCCGGGATACGAATTCCATGCTCCTTGAGGCAGTCCATACAGAAGAAGGCCATAGTGTCATTAGCGCAGACGATAGCCTCGGGCAGCTCGGGCTTTTTAAGTATCTCCTCGGTACACTCATAGGCCTTGCGCCAGAAGTTGCCGTACCAGACCCTGTCCTCCTCAAAGGGGATGCCGTGCTTTTCAAGGGAGGCCTTATAGGCCTCCAGCCTCTCCTCCGACTGGACGTTGTTATCCTTGAAGCCGTTGATGAAATCTATCTTGGTGAGGCCATGCTCGGTTATCAGATGCTCCACCACTGCGGACATAGCATACTTGTTGCTCATGACTACGCGCTTTTCGCCCTCGTGGGTCATATCGTCCACATTGATGAGGGGGATGCCGCGCTCTCTGGCCTTGGCAGTTATCTCAAAGAACATGTTCTCGTCCAGAAGCGACTCTCCGAAGATAACGATGCCGTCGATATTGTCGTAGTCCATCAGGCGGTAGACCTGCATCTCGCCCTTTAAAATAGGCTCGGAGATGACAAGCTCCAGCCCCCGCTGAGGCTTTCTGGTGGGATTGTAGAACACAAGGATATCCAGCCCCAGCTCCATACATCTTTTATGGACTCCGCAGACAACATCTGTTTCGTATTCCAGGTCGAAACCGGTAATGCAGACAGCGATGACCTTTCTCTTCATACAGTTCATCTCCCTGTAAGAATTATATTTCAATGCCGTAATTATATACTGTGCGATACACAAATATGTATACACAGAAATTATACCACACAATTCTCAAAAATGCAACATTATTTTCAAGAATTTTGTAGGTTTTGACATAGACTTTCCGGCACAACAAAAGCCCCCGCCGGAGGGCAGGGGCAGACAATCTATCTTCCCATCTCACCTGACAGCGATACTGGGTGAAAAGCAAAAAAGCATACTCCCCCACTTGGGGGAGCACGCTTTTTTCTTCGGGCAGGCTGCGGGGGCAGCCTTATCCCTCACATAACTCTATTATTTTCTCCTGCGGGAAACAATAACTGCTGCTGCGGTGATGAGCACTGCTGCACCGGCAGAGGCTGCGGCGCCGGTGACAGGAACATTATCGTCAGCGGGGGCGGGGTCAGCTCCGGGAGTGGTGTTATCCGGGTCGGTGCCAGGGGTCGGGGGCTCCGGCTCGGGGTCGTTTGCAGGTGCGGGTGCGGGAGCTTCTGCTGCCTTGACCTTTGAGAAGAACGCAAACTGGTTCTCCGAGCAGTAGCCCAGCTCGAACTCGTCGCCGCCGTTGACCCTCAGGGTCACCTTGTCGCCGTCCGCGAAGGTATAGCCCTCCTTGGGAGTGAGGTACACCTCGAAGAAGTACTCCTTGCCCTCCTCCATAGTGGTGCCGGAGACAGAGCCGTCGTCGTAGTTTTCATCGACAGAGGGATAGTTGTTGATGTACATGGTCCAGCTGATGTAGTAATTGGCATCACTGGGAACGGAAAGCAGCGGCTTGGTAACGTCGCCCTCGATGACTGTGCCCGGCTTGGGGGACTCCACATCAACGGAGACACTGTCGATGACCTTGTCCTCGGAGGAAGAGGTGAGCTCCGCCTTTGTGTAGATAACGGTCACAGCCTCAAGTTTGTA